>CAZFBN010000003.1:0-87087 GCA_964517145.1 uncultured Saprospiraceae bacterium | reverse complement strand
GAACATTATGGGCATGATGCACCTTTTTCTGCGAAAATTTAGCAAACGTATTATTGAAAATTATCAATTTTAAACAAGTTCAGAATATAATCAACAACAAATTCAATCATATCTAAATAGTTATTTTGAAGAATATCCATATTTAAAACCCTAAATTGATTTAATTTTTCGTTCCATTCGAACCTTGCTGGGAGCTTGGACCTATCCTATTAACTTCAGACGGCAAAATGTTGATAGGTCAAGCTCCTACGGATCAGCCCCACCCTTTTTATATCTGTGCTACCGATTTAAAAATCTAACGGGCTAAATGTTCCTCAACGAACAGGGGCAAATAGCCAATTAAATACCTTTCCCCACAAACAAAAGTTCCGGGTCAATTTATGAAGTGTACAAAGCTACGCCGTTCCAAAGGTCACGAAGGACTTCTTTGGAGAATCCTTTGGAGGTGGATTCATATCGGTAGCGATTTCGAGAAAAAAAAGTTGGTTTTTCGTTTTTCAAACGCCGTATTTCTCTATAAATGCCTCTTCTGAGGCGCCGCCTTTTCGGTTTTGCTCTTCCAAGGTCCATTGGTCGGTCGAGGTCGTTTGCATCCACATAGCGCCAGACTTGCGGAACACTTGCACGTCCAGTCCAAATTTGTCCCAAAAAAGATTCTCGAGCTCTTCGACGGTCATAAAATCATCAATTCTGATATCGCCTTCCTCATGTTTGGTGCGCACTTCGCCAATGGTTTTTTGATCGCTCAACTTGTAAAGAATAGAAGAGCCTTCGCCGCGTTCGTGGTGTTTGGAGTAGAATTCGATTCGGAGGTGCGGAAAATGTTGATTGAATTCTACCTGGATGTCACGTAATTTTTTATAATCATTGATCAACATGGCCGTTTTGTTTTTAATTCTACAATGCAAATACAGCTCACAACTAAGTCAATTGCTTTATAAAGCACTGATTTTTAGTTACTTGACAACAAGTGTCGGAATGGCATTATTTTGCAATAAGAGCCGTTCGGTGACGCTGCCTAACAACAACCTTTCCACTGTAGAATGTCCTTTTGCCCCAATGACGATAAAGTCTATCTCTTTTTCACGAGCAAAATCATAGAGGTAAGTACCTACATCGCCCACCACATTTTCGATTAATTCGGTATGAACGTTATCCTCGTTCGTCACCCCGTGGCTTTCCAAAAAATCGTTGAACGCAGCCAGTCGGTCCTGCTCGAGGGTTTGTTTCAACTCCTCCGTAGTTTTGCCAATGCGATAAGCTGCAATACTCGGCGTTTGATATACATTCGCACATACAATCTCCGCGGGTACACGTAACTTCCGATTCAACGCAAGCGCAATTTTCAGCGCCTTGACCGACATTGGAGAGAAATCAATTGGTACCAGGATGCGGCTAATTTGTGGCGCAGCATTTCCGGGTACAATGAGGGCGTTGCAGTCCATTTTTCGTGCCAGATTGCGCGCCAAAATGCCATGAGGGCCACCAGCGTCCTTTTGTCCGATCACCAGCAAGTCAGCATTCATTTCTTCCGCTTCTTCGAGCATTTCTTTGAGCGGATCGCCTTCGCGCACATCGAAATCTATGCTGCCAACCGGCTGCGATTCTAAACTTTTTTCCAGTTTAGCCCGCATTTCCTGTATCACTTCGTTGTTGAGCTCGTGCGTGCTCCGTATGCCATGCGCTTCGCGTTTTATAAAATTGTCAAAAAGAGCATATTCTGGTAATACGTGTAAATAATAAGCAGATGCAACAGGAATCTGCTGTGCAAAAAAGTGAAAATACTGCAACACCGCTTCATCGGTTGCGCCGAATTCTATGCCAACAATTGCTTGTTTTACGTCAAAAGTAGGAATGGTTTTATTGGAAGTTGTCATGTTTGAAACATTTACGTATGTCATGGCTCAAAATTTTGTATCTACAATGTAGCTGACACTGAGCCATTTAAAAATGATAATTCGCACTACGAGGCGTGATATTTATCAAAAAGCGAGGCGTTTGATATAACAAGGATGGGAGTGTTTGAAGATGGTAGTTGTTAGTCAATGGCCGATGTTTAGGCGTTGGGGTTTTGGTAACATTTTAGAAAGAAAGTTACAGGTATTTAGGGATGCTCATACCAACGATTGCTACTGTTTTTGAGCGGTTTGTCTTTTGATCTCAAAATGAGCACCGCCTGCACCACGATGACGAATGGTAAAAAAACAACGCTAAAGCCAATGACGTACATCGCCGGATACAAAAATAACAAGGCAACCATGAGTAATAAAAAAGCGAAAATCCAGGCAGAGATCGTCAAGTAGTGCATTGCTTTGAATGGTTTGTCTGTAAAAAATACTGTCTATTGAAAAGCAAATAGCCGCATAAAGTTTAAAAATTTAGCCGTTTTGTAAAAAACGTTCTCTATGAAGTTGTTTAAAATTAAAGATTTTGTTTAATATGAAAACGAACCAGTAAAGTTGATAAAGCACCTAATTTCGCCACCAAGGCACAAAATCACTAAGTCTCACGAAAGCTTTGTGTAAAATTTGTGCCTTTGTGTATTTGTGGCAGATCGTAAAAAACACTCATTTATTGATTAACATTAAGATTATTTATCAATTTTAAACAAGCTCAATTGCCACAGCATAATATTCTGTCTAAATTAACGCATTTTTGAGGAGGATTGCAAATAGCAACCTCAGGTTTGTTCTGGAAATACTTTTAAAAACTTAATAAAAATCCTAAATTCGCACCGCTTTCTTTCAAATGCTTAATTTTGAATGTTCAATGCTCAATGGAACTTTTCGGCGTTGGTAAAGCATTAAACATTAAAAATTCATAATTTAATATTCAAAATGATGCAAATTACTTTCCCCGATGGTAAGGTGCGTGCGTACGAAAAAGGTACGACGGCGCTGGAAATCGCGAAGTCCATCAGTGAGGGCTTGGCGCGCAATGTATTGGCAGCAAAAGTAAACGGCGAAGTGTGGGATGCCACCCGCCCCATCCAGGATGACGCTACATTGAATCTGTTGACATGGGACGACAAGGAGGGAAAGGCAACGTTTTGGCACTCGTCGGCGCACCTGATGGCGGAGGCACTGGAAGCGCTGTATCCGGGCACGAAGTTTGGCATTGGTCCTGCCATTGAAGGCGGATTTTATTATGATGTAGATACCGGCGACCGCACCTTGAGTTCGGAAGATTTTGACAAAATTGAGCAAAAGATGATGGAACTCGCGGGTCAGAAAAGTGAATACATCCGCGAGGAAATCACGAAAGGCGACGCCATCAAATATTTTGAACTCAAAGGCGACGAGTATAAACTCGAATTGCTCAGTGAATTGGAAGACGGTACAATCACTTTTTACAAGCAGGGCAATTTTGTGGACTTGTGTCGGGGTCCGCACATTCCAAATACTGAGAAAATCAAGGCGGTTAAGCTGACAAAGCTCTCCGGTGCCTACTGGCGCGGCGATGAGAAGCGCAAGCAGATGACGCGCATTTACGGCATCACTTTTCCGAAGCAGAAGGAGTTGACGGAGTTTATCCAGATGATGGAAGAAGCCAAAAAGCGCGACCATCGCAAGATTGGCACGGAGATGGAACTCTTCATGTTTTCGGAGCGCGTGGGCGCGGGCTTGCCGATTTGGCTACCGAAAGGAACCCAACTGCGCGAACGCCTGATGAATTTCATGCGCGAAGAGCAGGAAAAACGCGGGTATAAAATGGTGGTAACGCCGCACATAGGCAAAAAAGACTTATATGTAACTTCTGGACATTACGAGAAATACGGCAAGGATAGCTTCCAACCGATTCACACGCCACGCGAGGGCGAGGAGTTTTTGCTGAAGCCCATGAACTGTCCGCACCATTGTGAAATTTATGCCAACAAGCCGCATTCTTACAAGGAATTGCCGCTGCGCATTGGTGAATTTGGCACGGTGTATCGCTATGAGCAAAGTGGCGAATTGCACGGTTTGTCGAGGGTGCGTGGCTTTACGCAGGATGATGCGCATATTTTCTGTACACCCGATCAGGTGAAAGACGAATTTTTAAACGTGCTGGATTTGACGCAGACTGTTTTGTCAAAAATGGGATTTGCGAATTTCACGGCGCAAATTTCCTTGCGCGACCCTGAAAATCCATCGAAATACATCGGTTCTGCCGAAAACTGGGAAAAAGCAGAGCGTGCCATCATAGAAGCCGCAGCCGAAGCGGGTTTAACGACGGTAACGGAATTGGGCGAAGCGGCATTCTACGGTCCGAAGCTCGATTTCATGGTGAAAGACGCCATTGGTCGCTCCTGGCAGTTGGGTACGATTCAGGTGGATTACAATTTGCCGGAACGCTTTGAATTAGAGTACATTGGTCCTGACAATCAGCCGCATCGCCCAGTGATGATTCACCGTGCGCCGTTTGGCTCGATGGAACGATTTATCAGTATTTTGATTGAAAACACGGCGGGGAAATTCCCGCTGTGGCTCATGCCGGAGCAATACGCGTTGTTGCCGATCAGCGACAAATTCATTGACCAGTGTAAAACCATTCAGAAAGAATTGGCAGCCCACGACATTGTAGGCTTGATTGATGAACGTAGTGAAACAATTGGCAAGAAAATTCGCGATACCGAGTTGAAAAAAATTCCGTTTATGCTCATTATCGGTGAAAAAGAGGCGGAAAATGGCGAAGTTTCGGTGCGCCGCCAGGGCGAAGGCGACAAGGGCAGCATGAAAGTGGCGGAATTTGTGGAATATTTTAAGACACTTTTATAAATATTACCATGCAAAACGTGCCTGCTGGAATCACTTCGAGCAGGTACATTTTTTTCTTTCAGTCGGCGCTATTTGCTTTTTAATCGAATTTTTTTAAAAATTATGGGTTCAGTGAGCAACTTTGGCACTGAATTTGTTCTCTTATTATAAAAAAAGGGAATGAATTTTGTTAAAGTTTCTTAAAGATATGGACAAACACTTGATAATTTGCCATATATTGTTCAATTTTACAGCCATTCCCAAAAACGTAAACGTAGCAGCATGAAAAAAATTGTACACATTATTCTGTTAATTTCAACGATGCTCCCAATGAGCGCGCAGGTGCGCTTTGCCACAGACCGTTATGCGTTGGCGGCAACCAAAACGAACGGTGGTGGAGACAATCCTACCATCAAGATTTTCCCCAACCCTGCTACTGATTATTTTGAATTGAGCCAAAGTGAAAAAGTCTCGCAAGTGGTGGTATTTAATTTGGTAGGGAAGGAGCTCAAGCGCTTCGATGCCAATGACGGGCAGCGCTACAATATCAGCGATTTACCTAAAGGCTTGTACTTGGTGCAATTAGTGGATAGAAGCGGACAAACTATTGTAACACAAAGAGTCAGCAAACGATAAATATCTTTTTACGTTTAATTTCAAATGGTCATTTGGCAGGCAGCCAATTGACCATTTTTATTGCAATAGGTGCAGGTTTTCAAATATCTTCACTGAGCCGACTTCCTGAAATCCCACTTTTTTGTAAATGCCCAATCCATCGGGGGAGGCTTGCAATACGGCAGTTGTAGCGCCTTGATTTTTAGCCACTTGTAATAAATACTGAAACATTTGTGATCCAAAGCCCTTTCCTCTGACGTTCATTTTAGTGGCAATATCATAAATGCCTGCTGAATTTTGATCGAAAAACAAAGTACCGGTGGACACGACTTCTTCCTGATGCATTCCGATAAAAAATTGAATCGGTGATGTATTTGGTTCGTAATAAGGTATAATTGATTGATAATATTTTCTAATTTGAATTGCTTCGGCAGATGGTTCAAACAAGCTCGACAGCACGTTGGCATGAGCGAGCATTTCCATTGGTGTAGCGGCAAGCTGAATGTTGAATCCGGGAATGGCTTTATAGTTGGTTGGAATGCCTTTTAAATCAACTGACATTGCAATATTTACTTCATTTGTAATGAGTTGCAAATCAAGTAATTGCTGGGCAATTTCTAATAAAATGGGCGATTCAAAAACCCAAAAAGCCGCCGGAAAATTTTTGTTTTGATAAAATTCTACAACTGCTTTTGCAGCGTTAAAATCTGCCATTTTAATCACCACCGTGTTGTAAGTGTCAGAAGGCAAGTTGCTGTCCACCCGCACCAATGCTGGATTTTCTTCCACCGACATTCCAGGAACAAGTCGGGCAAAATGCGTGGCTTTGGCGATAAAATTGTCGCGGATAAGGTCCAGGTGAGACATTATGAAAATTTTTAAACGCAACCGCACCCCATTTTTTTAAGTTCCGAAAAAGGCGGTTCACTTTTCATAATAACTTACAAAAAACTCCGGCAAATGCCGCAGCGCTGCTAATTCCCGATAAATGCCGCGCGCCTCGCCCGCCGGGTAACCAAAATACACTTTGCCTGCTTCCAAATCTTTGGAAACCCCAGATTTTGCGAGAACGACCACGTTATCGCCGATTTTTAGATTTTGTGCAATGCCGACCTGCCCGTACAGCACCACATTGTCACCCACCACCGTATTGCCGCCAATGCCTACTTGTGCTGCAAAGAGGCAATTTTTACCGACCACCACATCGTGCCCGATGTGCACCTGCGCATCGAGTTTGGTGCCGGCACCAATGATCGTATCGCCGGAAACGCCTTTATTGATGGTACATCCAGCGCCAATCTCTACTCGATCTTCCAATATAACCCGCCCGCCAGAACGCCAACGGTGATAGCCGGTTTCTGTTTTTTTGAAGTAAAAAGCATCGCTGCCAATGAGCGCTCCGGCATAAATGGTTACATCATTTTCAATAACTGTATGTTCACTTATCACAACATTCGACTGAATGTAACAATTTTTACCGATTATTACATGCGGTGCAATAATAGCACCTGGTTCGATAATGGTAGAAGGATCGATTTGGGCACTGGAGCTAATCGTTTGATTGACAGGCTGAAACGGACGAAATTCGCGAATTAGACCATCGTAAGCGGCAAAAGGGTCTTTGCATAATAACAAGGCTTTTCCTGGCGGGCACTCGGCTTCTTCGTTCAAAATGACAATCGTAGCAGCTGATTTCAATGCCTTTGTAAAATATTTTTTCACATCGGAAAAAGTGATGTCACCAGGGCGCACCTGGTGAATTTCATTGATGCCAATGGCTTGTAGTGTATCATCGCCAAGGAGGGTAGCGCCAATTTTTACAGCAATGGCTTGAACCGGAATGGGTTGAGGAAAATCCATGATATTGAAATAACAGATGTCGGACGGTTGATGTCAGATATCCTAATTTTTGCAATAGCGGCAAAATTAAAAAAGAAAATGGAACCAAGCCTTGCGCGCGATTCCATTTTATACTTTTATGAAAACAAACAATTTTTAAACCTGCTTACTTTTTGCGACGATTCATATTGCCGCGGTTGTTATTGCCATAGCGATTATCGCCTCGGCGGTCATTACGGTCACGGTCATTTCTATCGCGGTCGCGCCCAATATTGCGGTCGCGGAAACCCCGATCGCGATCACCTCGATCCCGGTCTCTGTCGCGATCCCGATCTCCACCATTTTGTTGATACTGAGCTTGTTGTTGCTGTTGTTTACGACGGCGAGCGGCAGCTAGGCTATCGAAAGAGGTATTCTCTTCGAGTACCAATTGACCGTTCGACAAGGTTTCCAGGTCCCCTTTGATGATATCGTCGCTGACGTAGTGCTCTTTATTCCAGGTTTTATAAGCTAACTTCATGTAAGAACCGATGACCGCGACAAAACCATCGCGCTTGGGACCTTCTGGCATAGTGAGTGCCTTTTTGATAAGGTTTTGCACGTTATGACCATAGTGGCGGAACTGCGCCTCGGATAGCGGGTAGCCCACTTGCTCCGGCTTTTTGGTAGCGTCTTCCGGACGAGGAATCATGCCACTTGGTGGCGCTGCCTTCAGCTCATAATTCGCGATGCGATACGCGTGCTTCCAAAGTTTTTCACGATAATCTTCCACATTGCGGCTTTGGGGGTGGATTTGCATCATCAAATTCACCACTTCGTCCACAAAAGCACGCTGCATTTCCAAACTTTCAATTGTTTTAGCGTGCTCGATCAATTTTTGCACATGGCGACCGTATTCAGGAATAATCAACTCTTCCCGTTGGCTATTGTATTCTAACTGCAATTCTTTATTACTCATTGATTTAAAATAAATTCGGTTAATAACAAGGCTAAAGCCTTGTGAACGAAAGCAGCCTAAAGGCTACTCTACGGTGACAGATTTTGCCAAATTGCGCGGCTGATCTACATTGCAACCTCGCATCACTGCAATATGATAAGAAAGCAATTGTAATGGAATAACCGACAACAGCGGCGTAAAAGGCTCTTCGGTGTCAGGAATTTCAATTGTATGATCTGCCATTTTACTAATTATTTCGTCGCCTTCTGTAACAACTGCAATAACAATACCGTGTCGTGCTTTTACCTCCTGCACATTGCTTACAATTTTTTCATAAGCGCTTCGGTTGGTAGCAATAACGATCACGGGCATTTCCTCGTCAATAAGGGCAATTGGACCATGCTTCATTTCTGCCGCCGGATATCCTTCGGCATGAATATAAGAAATTTCTTTCAATTTCAAAGCACCTTCGAGTGCTACTGGAAAGTTATAGCCGCGCCCCAAATATAATGCATTTGTTTTATCTTTTATTTCACCAGCAATGTATTGAATTTGCCGATCTTTTTCCAACACTTGTTTTACCTTGTCAGGAATGTTGCACAGCTCCTGAAGCAATTGGTGGAAGCGTTCTTCACTTAATTCGCTACGTTTATGCGCCAGGTGCAGCGCCATGAGTGTCAACAAAGTCACTTGTCCTGTAAAAGCTTTGGTAGAAGCCACGCCAATTTCCGGTCCAGCGTGAATGTACGAACCTGCGTTCGTGGCGCGCGCAATAGAAGAGCCTACTACATTGACAATACCAAAAACGGTAGCGCCTTTTTGTTTGGCTAATTCTACTGCGGCTAGGGTATCTGCCGTTTCGCCTGACTGTGAAATCGCAATCACAACATCTTTATCGGTTATAACCGGATTGCGGTAGCGAAGTTCCGAAGCATATTCTACTTCCACCGGGATGCGGGCAAGGTCTTCTATCAAATATTCGCCGATCAAACCGGAGTGCCAGGAAGTACCACAGGCTGCAATAATGAAACGCTGCGCTTCCGAAATTCGTTCAATAATGCTATCCAAACCGCCTAAATGTACCCATTTTTCTTCAGGATGGACGCGACCACGCATCGCGTCGGCTATGGTGTGGGGTTGTTCATAAATTTCTTTCAACATGAAGTAATCGTAGCCTCCTTTTTCCAAAGCTTCGATTTCCATGTCCAATTCGTGAATAAAAGGTGTCTGAATTTCGTTACTATCAATTTTTTTGATTTGGAGATCGCTGTTACGTTCTACCACTGCAATTTCTTCATCATTCAAATAGACGACTTTTTTGGTGTGTTCTACCAATGGTGTTGCATCAGAAGCCAAAAAATATTCGCCTTCGCCGATGCCAATCACGAGCGGACTTGATTTGCGAGCTGCCACCATTTTGCCTGGTTCGTGCCGATCCATTACTACAATGGCATAAGCACCTACTACACGGGTAAGCGCAACACGCACTGCCTCCTCCAACTGAAGATTTTCGCGGCTTTGAATTTCTTCGATCAAATGCACCAATACCTCTGTATCGGTCTGGCTTTTAAAAACATGTCCTTCTTTTTCCAGGGCTTTTTTTATAATATCATAATTTTCGATAATGCCGTTATGAACAATTACCAGGCGCTGATTCCCAGAAAAATGCGGGTGCGCATTGATGTCATCGGGTACGCCGTGCGTTGCCCAACGGGTATGACCAATGCCCATATTGCCACTGGTATCAGCTTGTTCAGCAAATTGAACGAGTTCTTGCACCTTGCCTTTTTTCTTATAAACATGCAAGCCGCCATTCAAAATAGCCACGCCAGCGCTGTCATATCCGCGATATTCCAGTCTTTGTAAGCCTTTGATTAGAATAGGATAAGCTTCTTTTGTCCCAATGTACGCTACTATTCCACACATAATAAATGGTTTTTAGTGGTGATAAAATCAAAATATTAAAGATGTTTATTATGTTGTCGTTTAGTAAACGTACCCCAACTTTAAAGCCCTAAAGCTTGTGCAAAGCTCTGAACTTTATTTGCCTGGGGGCTTCGTAAACGCAACTTTCAATTTAATACCGTACTGAGGCTGTTGCGCTCCGTAAAGCACCACCCGCGACGGTTGTTGTAATTGGTTAAAGACGACCAGTCGCAAAATATTTTTGCGGGTCTTATTAATAATTCTTTGGAAGTGTGTGGATAAATTAAAACGATATACTTTGGGCTCGCCGGCATTGCCATCTTGGGGATTGCCACCGTAATATTCAGCAAGTCGCTCTATTCCTAATCGAGTGATAATGAGCGAAATGTCATCAATTGCTTCAAATTCACCTTCGTCATTCGGTGCCAGCAACATGAGCAATGGCACTGGTTCATACACATTAGCATCATCGCCGGGAAGCGTCGCTACGCGCATTTCCAACTCCGCTTTATTGACCACCAGCCCTTCTAATTCCTCGGCATAAGGAATCTCCAATTCTACATAAGTGCCCGCCATGCCTTGCACAAAAATCAGGCTATCTCCTAGGGTTGTACTTTCAAAATATTTTTCAACTACGGTGCCGTCAAAATTGTGCTCTAGCTTTGTTTGGCGCGCCCAGAAATAATTAAAATCAAACTGAATTTGTTTTTTGACCGTATCCGTTTCGGTGTAATAAAGATAAATACCGGCGCGGCTATTCATCAAATTAAAACTGAGCATACCACGATTGGTCGTTGTCGGTTTTATATGCAATCCTTTCAAATATTGCACCAGCAAGCTGTCTACGTTGCTATTGTCCGCATAAAGATTGGTATCAAGATTGATCAATTCCTGACCAAATGCTTCACTCAGCGGAATACGTAGCTGTGCCGGTACGCCCACTTTATATAAAGAATCTTTAATGCCAACGGTATAATCCTGAATGGTAATGCTGTCCAAATTTGGTACAAATTCTTTCGACCCCAACGGCATGGCTTCTGACGGAAATGACTGGTCGGAGTAATATTTCATTCCAGGATCAATGAACGTGGTAAGCCGATGCACCGATATCCCATACGTTTCTGTCAAATCGCCATATACCCCTGCCTGATCGTAAGGCAACACCAATACAACGGAGTCCAACTTGGCAGAGGCATCAAAATTAGGGTCTGCACTTCTAAGGGTCACCTGAGCGTAAATTTGCGATTTGGAGAGTCCAAAGATCGGATCGACCATGCTACCTACTAAATAACTGGTGAATGCTTCCGCCGAACTTTTGGCAGGAAAATAGGTCAAAATGGTATCCGAGCGCAAGGTAGTCGCCAATACCGACAAAGTATCTGTATAACCCACTTCTGCTTCATCACCTTCCAGCAAATCCGCGCCCACGTCTGTTGGGTCCGTGCAGGCACTGGC
This sequence comes from uncultured Saprospiraceae bacterium, assembly GCA_964517145.1. GTDB lineage: Bacteria > Bacteroidota > Bacteroidia > Chitinophagales > Saprospiraceae > JADJNW01. Next base: position 75,579 of record CAZFBN010000003.1, on the reverse strand, counting down.
TAGCAATAAAACAAACAAGGATATATTGAAAAGCAAATGAATGCGTCTCATACTGATTTTATTTGTATTAAGTTCGTGTTAATTTTGTTGAATGGGTGGTGCAAGTGCTAAAAGATTAAACGTGTTGGCGAGACCCCATCGAAGAGCCTTCAACATAGCATTTGTAGTTTGATGTTGATCAAAAGCAAAAATAAAAGATTTTCTGAAATTTATTCTGAAACTTTTTCTTCCAATAAGGAATGATAAAATTCCACGTAAGCTGCCAAATAATCTTCTTTTAAATACGATAAAACTGGTTTATCAAATTCGTTCGCCAATTGCTTGATCGACTCACTCACCTGGTCACTACCGATAATCACCGCGTCTGAAAAAGCAACGGCACCTTTGTGCAGCGTTACGCCAAGACCATTTTGATAAGAGTCTAAGTCATTGGCTGTCAAATTATTAATGGTTGCTTTTGCCAAAAAATTATTTGTAATCAGCCCATCAAAATTATCTGAATAAGCAGAATACACAACTTTAGAGTGTTGGAAAAGCGGATCCAATCGGTACGCTGTTTTCAAATAAAGTGGAATCAGACTCGTCATCCAGCCATGGCAATGCACAATATCAGGCGACCAGCCAAACTTTTTCACCGTTTCAATCACCCCTTTGCAGAAAAAAACCACGCGGTCCGCATTGTCATCATAAGGTTTGCCTCCTTCATCTGCAAACATACCTTTGCGCCGGAAAAAATCTTCATTGTCTAAAAAATAAACTTGCATCCGAGCTTCCGGCAACGATGCCACTTTGATAATCAACGGAAAATCATCGTCGTCCACAATAATATTCATTCCTGAAAGGCGTACGACCTCATGCAAGCGGTGGCGTCGTTCGTTGATGGTGCCAAATCGCGGCATCAACACGCGTATTTCCATGCCACCCTCCTGTAAATATTGGGCTAAATTTCTGCTCACTTCCGACATTTCCGAAAGCGTAGTATAAGGATCCATCTCCTGCGCCACTATCAGCACTTTCTTTTTGCTCATACCGGGAAAATTTAAAAAATTCTACTCATTCCTGCCAAAGGCTCAATGAACGATTTGCAAAGGTACTAAAAATGCAAGAATTTTCCCTATTTATCAACAACTTATAACGCAGATATTGGAATTTGAATGTTTGTTAACACCTTCAAGGGCACTTTTGCTGATTTTCAGTCGCTTATCCAGCCTCCGAATGGTTCAATTTCCGCGTACTGCCTCTCCTTGCAGCATCTTTCCTGCCATATCTGCTGGGTAGAATCCAAAATCCAGTATTCAAAATCCAATATCTAGTCTATCTTTGCCCCGTTTTAAAATTATCATCACGACCATTTCATGTTTGCTTTCAAAAAAAACCTGGATATTCAAGCGTATCTAGCCTCGGTACGTTGGCAAAACCGCACGATTGGCTTCATTCCAACAATGGGGGCGCTGCACCAGGGGCATCTGGCTATCATTCGACAAGCGGCACAAGCTGGCGACCACACAGTTTGCAGCATTTTTGTAAACCCTACCCAATTCAACGATGTGCGCGATTTGGAAAAATACCCTCGCACACCAGAAAAAGACATTGCTTTGTTGAGTTCGGTTGGTTGTGATACGCTTTTTATTCCAGCGGTGGAAGAAATTTATCCACCAAACGAAATAAGCCACCCTACTTTTGAATTCGGGCATCTTGCCGAGGTAATGGAAGGCGCGTTTCGCCCTGGGCATTTTGCTGGCGTTGCGCAGGTGGTGAATCGTTTGCTCGAGTTAGTGCAACCCGACCGACTTTACATGGGGCAAAAAGATTTTCAACAAGTGGCAATCGTGCAAAGTATGTTGCAACAATTAAAATCGCCGGTACAACTGGTCGTCAGTCCTACGGTGCGCGAAGCCGACGGGCTTGCCATGAGTTCTCGCAATATGCGCCTCACGCCTGAGTTTCGTCAAAAAGCGCCCGCGATTTACCAAACCTTATCCTTTGCCAAAAATGCCGCTGAATATGGGCATGCGCCGCAAGCCATTCAGCAGCAGGCATTAGCACATTTGACAAATGCAGGGCTAAAACCGGAATATTTTGAAATTGTTAACAGTGAAACTTTGCTTCCTGTGGAGCGTTTTAATGAAGCTAAAAAAATAGTCGCTTGTACCGCAGTTTGGGCAGGCGATGTACGATTGATTGATAATATTCAGGTAATAGGGGGATAGGATAATAGGGGGATAAGTTCTGAATGTCTTTCTATTATCCAACCAACTAAATTTCAACTAAACCAAATTTTTTATTTCAACCATGTGGATTCACATTTTTAAATCGAAAATACACCGGGCAACTGTCACAGAAGCGAACCTCAATTATGTAGGCAGCATTACGATTGATGAGGCGCTGATGGAAGCTGCGAACTTGATAGAGGGCGAGAAAGTGCAAATTGTCAATAATAATAATGGGGAGCGTTTTGAAACGTACATCATTCGCGGCGAACGCAATACAGGAATGATCTGCCTCAACGGCGCTGCCGCCCGCAAAGTGCAAGTGGGCGATACCGTCATCATCATGGCTTATGCTATGATGACCCCCGAAGAGGCGAAAACTTTCAAACCCAGCGTGGTTTTTCCAGACGAACACAATCGAATTCCTGCTTGAACGTTTAGCAAATTTATTATTTGACGTTTGAAGTGCTTGTTGGGGTTCGACAAGAAAAACGTCAAACGAAAAAATAATAATCTTCAAATAAGATTCCATGATTTCCAAAAAAAAGCTGCTCAACGTGCTGAAATTTGCACTCTTCCTCAGCATCGGCGTGGTGATTTTATATTTGTTGTATCGCAATCAGAATGCGGCATACCAAGCCAATTGCGCATTGAACGGCATTCCAACGGAAGATTGCAGCCTCTTACAAAAGTTGTGGGACGACTTTAAAAGCGTCAATTATTTTTGGATTTTCATGATTTTTGTGGTCAACATTATTAGCAACATCAGCCGCGCCATTCGTTGGCGTATGCTTTTACAATCGCTTGGTTATCAACCTCGTCTGATTAATGCTTTTATGACTACTTTCGTCGGCTACTTTACCAATCTGGGGTTGCCTCGCATGGGCGAAGTGATTCGGGCGGGCATGATGGCGCAATACGAACGCGTGGCGGTGGAAAAAGTATTTGGTACGGTGGCGGTAGATCGCATGGTGGACGTACTGAGTATTTTGGTGGTCACTGGGCTGGCTTTTATCTTCGATTTTGACCGCATTTGGCAGTTTGTGGATGGCTATGTGAATTTGGGCGAGAAATTTGGCAACAGCTCTAATTTTCTACTCGTTTTGGCTGTTATTGGAATCATATTCTTAGCTTTATTTTACCTATTGCGAAAAAGACTCTTGCAATTCGCTATCGTTCAACGAGTTGTGAAAGTCGCGCAAGGCTTCGGGCAAGGCTTGCAGAGCATAGCCAAAGTAAAACGCCCCTGGTTGTTTGTGCTGCACAGCGTCAACATTTGGTTCATGTATTACCTCATGTGCTACCTGTGTTTCTGGGCGTTTGCGCCAACGGCAGCCCTAACGCCGGTCGCCGCGCTCACGGTGTATGTATTTGGTGCATGGGGCATGGTCGTGCCGTCGCCGGGTGGTATGGGCACGTATCACTTTTTGGCACAACTCGCGCTCAGTTTTTATGGCATCAACGGCAATGACGCATTCTCCTGGGCAAATATTTCTTTCTTTTTAGGCTCTATGGCTGGCAACATTATTGGTGGCATTCTTTCCTTGATTTTGTTGCCCATTGTAAATCGCCATTATCACCCGCAAAAAGTAGAAACCGTAGAATATAAATTGGTTGAAGAGCAATTAAAAAGCGCTTAATGAACAGCTTTCAACATATTCAAGCTAAAATTCAGGATTGGGCACAAATTCGCGACACAGTTACCGAGTGGAAAGTACAAGGTCAAAAAGTTGTTTTTACCAATGGCTGTTTTGATATATTACACTACGGTCATATACATTATTTATCGGAAGCCAGTGACTTAGGCGATCAATTAATCATAGGTTTAAATTCCGCCGCTTCCGTTAGTCGCCTGAAAGGTCCACACCGCCCCATCAATGACGAACTCACCCGCCAGCATTTGCTCGCTGCACTTGAATTTGTTAGCGCAGTCGTTGTTTTTGAGCAAGATACACCTTACGATTTAATTCAAACCATTGTGCCCGATGTGCTGGTGAAAGGCGGTGATTGGCAGCCGCAGGACATTGTCGGCTCGGATATTGTACTGGCGCAGGGCGGCGAAGTCAAGAGTTTGCCTTACATTCAAGGCTATTCTACAACGAATATTGAACAAAAAATTCGGAGTTGGTAAATGTTTATGTAATCATTTTTTTGAGCATTTCTTTCACCACCAATTGCTCAACATGCTAAATGTCAGGAAAGGTGCTTTCGCTTACGCGGGCGCGAAATTTTTGTTGTTTTTAATAAAATTAACATGAATACTTGTACAGTGTCTCCCCGATTGGCGTTTATTTATATTAGACTTTTTTTTCTACAAATACACCGCCTCTTCGAGGCTATTTTTATGTACACTTTATGTTTCTGACCATTTCAATCCTCGAAATTCGCAGATGTTCGCTAAACCTACTTGAAACTCTGTAATTTTTTGCGAAAATATCCACGTCAATCTGCGAGCAATCGACAACTTCTGAATGAGTACAAAAGGAAGGAATGGGTAGATCAGTTAGAAGAAATATTAAAAGATTATCAGCTAAGTATAAAAGTAACGGAAGAAGCAGCATAAAGAAAGATTGAAGGGTTGATGTTGCAACGTGCGTTCAACTTATCAACCTTTCAACCCATCAACTAATTTTTACGCTCTCTTTTCAAAAGTAGCATAAGTATCTTCATACAATTTCTGCAATTTCTTGCGGGCGAAGAAAATACGGCTCTTGATGGTGCCCAGCGGCGATCCGAGTTCCTCCGCAATTTCTTCATATTTGAATCCTTCGTATGCCATCATAAAGGGCACTTTGAAGTCCTCTGGTAAAGTATCCACCAATGCCATCAATTCGTTGAACGTTACATTGGTTTCTCCGTCGTTATCAACAATGCGATCGCCAGAATTCAGGTAGTAGTTATTCGGCGTCTGGTCAATAATCATGTTGCGACGCACTTTCTTCCGGTAATTATTGATGAAAATGTTTCGCATGATGGTCACCGCCCACGCTTTAAAATTCGTACCCGGATTGTATTTGTCAGCATTGGTAATGATCCGAACTGCCGTATCCTGATACAAATCCTCTGCGTCAGAGTTGTTGCCTGTCAACTTGAGGGAGAAGGCACGCAGGGAGTTGCTGATGCGATCTAGCTGATCGGATACCTGATTTTGATGAATTGCATATACCATGTCCGGTGATTTTATGGTGGTGAAAAGTTGTTTTCTACTAGTTGTAATTATTTTTTACAAAAATAGTACCAAACCCAATTCAACGCAAATATATTTTGCTATTCAGACCAAATTTTTAATCTTTTTGACCTTATCAGGACAATTCAATTCCTGAAAGTATAAAGAAAATGTTAATTTTTTTAACAGCCATGAACCATTTGAAAACTTGGTTTGTATAACTTTTAGACTGGAAAAATTCTAAAAAGTCACATTTTTAGGACAAGTTTTAAATTTTATATTTTTATTGATGTTTATTATGTTGGTATTTAGTTGTTTGTGAAAATATTGATCCCCAAAACGTTCTATTAACATTAAAATTCAGACAAAAGCGGATAATATGGAATCCCTGAACGGCACCACCACGAGTTTGCTTGCGCAAAATATTCGGCATTTGCGAAAACGGCAAGAATTAAGCCAAGAAGAGCTGGCGATGCGCGTTGGTTTAAATCGCGGCAACATTGCTTCTTACGAGAATGGCACCGCCGAACCTAAAATTTGCAATTTGCTCAAACTTGCTCAAATTTTCAGCATTCCTATTCACGATTTGACGCAGAAAGACTTGTCTGACAAGGCGTTATACAAATCTTTAGATGACGCCTACCCCTCGAGTGCGCACTCCTTGCTGGATGATACCAGAGCTATTTTGGATGATTTTGTAGAACGTTCGGAAGAATTGCGACGCGTTATAGAAAGTTTGCATACCTGCCACCAATTTAAGATCAAATCTGCCAAAGAAATGACCAAGGAAATGCAGGTGATGAATAGCAATTTCGAGCAGATGTACGAGTTAGCTGCCCAGGTTTTATCGAGCCATCAGGAATTGTTAGAATTCATCAAATGCCGCATTTAATTGCCGCGTTTTGATTGTTAAAATACAGCCCGAAATTTTTTAAAAAGTATATGTAAATTTTATTTACAAATTTGTCAAGCTGACAATTCGGCTGGCGGATACTGCCATTTTTGCCTATTTTTACTGCCAGAATGACAAAAAGCATGATTTTTCCTGTCGCGTTGACCCAACTTTTTGAGCAAACAGGTGGCTTGTCGGAGCAAGAAATCCAACAAGTGGCATTGCTTTGGCAACATACTTTTACCTTAAAAAAAGGGGACTTCATTTCAACACCCGACCGGCGCGATCATTATATTTACTTTGTGCTTTCAGGAGCGTTGCGCATTTATTGCGTTGATCGTCAAGGAGAAGAAGTTTGTTTAGGATTTTCATATGACAATTCTCTTACCGGCTCTTACCCTTCTTTGGTGACCGGCAAACCCGCCGAATTGTATGTTCAGGCGCTGAGCAACTGTACACTAAGAGGTGCAGTTTGGGAAGATTTTTTAGCACTAGTGCCACAAATACCTGCTATTGAGCGCTTTAGAAGAGTCTTAGCGGAAGAAGCACTGTTGGGGCGTATGCAACGGGAAATTGAAATGCTGACCCTGACGCCTGCCGAGCGCTACGAAAAATTTTTCCAACGCAGTGCGCATTTGTTGCAGATGGTACCGCAAAAATACATCGCTTCTTACCTTGGCATGACGCCAGAAACCTTGAGTAGAATCAGGAGCAAAATGTGAAATACGAAATTTAAGATTTGAAAATTTTCACATTGCAGCCTCATATTTATCATCTGGTTTTTCTTGATTTGAATCAATGTTTTCCATTAAAAATTGTTGCTTTTTTGTAGTCGAATTCAAAAATGAACATCCAATGCAACCAACACAAGCCTATTTGCAAAATCTGACTCAAACGGTGTATCATATTATCAAAACGGTAGAAGAAATCACCCGAACCCATTCGCCGGAGCAACTAGCAAAGCGCCCAGCCCCCAATCGTTGGTCAGTACTCGACAACTTGGAGCACCTTAACTTGTACAACGACATCTACTTACCCATTTTAGTAAAAATTATTGACAAAGGCAAATCAAAAGGTTTAAAACCACGCCTACATTTTCGTTCGGGCTGGTTGGGCGCTTACCTGACCCGTTCAATGAAACCAAGGGGAGCGCGTATTTTTAACAAAATGAATACGTTTAAGGATAAGAATCCAATTTTGACATCCGTGCCGGACAATGTGGTAGCGCGCTTCTTTTCACAGCACCAACAACTCTTGCAAATTTTAGCGCAAGCGGCAGAAACCGATATTCAAAAATTGCGAATGTCCACCACGCTTGGTGCTTTTCCTAAAATTCGCCTGGGCGATGGACTAGCCTTTGTTATTGGACATGAAGAGCGCCACTTGTTGCAAATTCAACGCACGTTGGAGGAATTAAAAATGCCCGTGACTCAAAAAATCGAACGCGCTTAAAGGAGTTGGAGCAGGAAGAAAAACGTTATGACATCATTCAGTCATGCGCCTAATTCTTACCCTCCATTTCCAAACAAAAACCTACCACTCCCTCATCTTAACATTGTCTTATGATTTTTTTGATATAAATTGTCTTCGAATTTGAAGAGGCACCTGCGTTCGCTGCAACGATACGCAGGTGCTATTTTTTTTATAATCCCATACACAGATGTCATTCGGAAGCCCGGGCTCCGGCGGCATACTGGTATAATAATCCCTTGAACAATGACCAAGCAGTTTATTCTCCCGCTGCTGCTGTTACCCTATTGGGTGATGGCTGCCCAAAGTACCGATGTTAATTTTATTTACAATCCGACAGAAGCACAGGTACGTGCTGCCAACGAAGGCAAATTGTACTTTGTGCATTTCACGACGACCTGGTGCATGCCCTGCCAATGGATGGAAGAAAACACGTTTACCAATGACACGCTTGCCGATTTTGTTGCAGCGCACTACCTGGCTGTAAAAATTGATCTGGATGACCGCAATGCTGCCAACTACAAACAACAATACAAGATAACGGCGATTCCTTCTTTGTTGATTTTCAATGCAAAAGGAGAGCTCCTGGCTCGGTACGAGACCTCGTTATCAAAAGAAGAATTGCTGCAAAAGCTCCAGCAATATGTTCCAGCGCAACGGCAGAAACAAAACTCTAACAGTACGCTAGCAGTACAGGTAAATTACAATGGCGCTGCGCCTGCGGCAGGAAAAATTTCTCGTCCAGCGTTGATACCCGATGAAGTCAACAAAGTGGATAAAACACTTGCCTACAATGCTTCCCCTTCTTCCACCGCAATTGACAAAACGCCGTTGCCTGCTACTGCGTCCGCGCGGGCGGAGCCTGTTAGCCGATTTGCCATACAGGTAGGTGTTTTTAGCGATTTTGGAAATGCCGAACGGACTCGCACACACATGGAGCAACGTTTTCAACTGCCGGTGCAAATTGTGGAAAGCAGGCAGGATGGGAAGCATTTTTACAAAGTGATGGTTGGAAAATTTGAAACCAAGGAAGACGCCAACCATTTTTTGGACAAAATACACGCGCAGGCGGTGCAAGGATATGTAAAAAATATTGACAATTAATTTAGTTTAATGGGTGCTCTAATCGGCTTTCTTTTTTGAGAATAGATTTTACGATTCAATATGCAGATTTTCTCAAGTATCATTTGGTTCGCCGGAGTGAAATGGTTCGCTTCGGCAAATTTTTTTGAACAAGAGAAAACTTCTCATTTTTGATATAACATCAATTTCCCGAATGGATGTCGATGGCGCTATGGAAGTTAGTTTGCTAAAATTAAGCAATAGACTGATTTACAATGATTTAAATTTTCACATCTCTACTTTCTCATTTCAAATTGAATACAAGCAGCCTTTTTAGAAAAGATTGATTACAAAAGTTTAAATTAGTTTACGATTTTGTTTGAAAAATACAAAAGCTTATTTTGTCAAAAAGAAAAACAATTTAAACATTTAAAACCCACACAGCATGAAAAAAAATGGTTTACTAACAATGCTATTCATACTTGGATTGCTGGGGATGCAATCGCTTGCAGTCGCTCAGAAATCTAAAAAAGCAAGTGTCAATCCAGCAGATGCACGCCTCGAAGCTTTGAAAAAGGAAGTTGTACAAAAAATTGATAACAATGCCAAACTTGGGCAGGTGATGGTGGACAAAGTTTTCAGCTTTGCCGAACTGGGCTTTCAGGAAACGGAAACGGCTAAGTACCTCACTGACATTTTGAAAAAGAATGGCTTCACGATTGAGTACGGCATTTCGGGTGTGCCAACGGCTTGGTGGGCGAAGTGGGGCAGCGGAAGTCCAGTGATTGCGCTCGGCAGCGATTTTGACTGTATTCCGAAAGCATCGCAGAAGCCGGGTGTGGCGTATCACGACCCAATCGTAGATGGCGCGCCGGGGCATGGCGAAGGTCACAATGCGGGTAATCCTTTAAATATTCTCTCCGCTTTGGCAGTGAAAGAAATCATGGAGCGCGAGAAAATTCCCGGCACCTTGATTTTGTGGCCCGGTGTGGCAGAGGAACTCGTTGGTACGAAGGCATTCTTCACCCGCGACGGCTATTTTGACCAGGTAGATATGTGTATTTTCACGCACGTGTCCGACAATCTGAGCGTGTCCTACGGGCAGGCACGAGGCACGGGTCTGGTGTCAGTGGAGTACGAGTTTGAAGGCGAGGCAGCCCACGCAGCGGGTGCGCCCTGGCGTGGTCGGAGCGCTTTGGATGCCTGTGAATTGATGGCAGTGGGTTGGCAGTACCAGCGCGAGCACCTCGACCCCTTGCAGCGTTCGCATCATGTTATTAAAAATGGCGGCGACCAGCCCAATGTTGTGCCTTCCAAAGCTTCGATTTGGTTTTACTTCCGCCATGTGGACTATCCGCGCATCATGGATTTGTATGAAAAAGGCAATCGAATTGCCGATGGCGCAGCGATGATGACCGGTACAAAAGTGACACGTAAAGTATTGGGTTCTGCTTGGCCCCAGCATTTTAACAAAGTCATTGCAGAAAAAATGTATGAAAATATTAAAAAAGTGGGCTTACCCAAGTGGAGCGAGGAAGATCAAATGCTGGCACGCGCCATTCAAAAAGAAGTAAAATCTCCAAATGATACTGCCGGTTTAGCAATGAAATTGGACACCATCGGGCTGCCTGTAATGAACCCCGTGAGTGGCGGCTCGGATGATATTGGCGATATTTCCTGGAAATTGCCGACGGTGACGCTGCGTTTCCCTTCCAACATTCCGGGGCTGCCGGGGCACCATTGGGCAAACGCCGTAGCGATGGCAACGCCCATTGCCCACAAAGGCGTGGTAGCTGGCGCGAAGGCAGAAGCCATGACGCTGCTAGATTTCTTTCTCAAGCCTGATTTGGTGGACAAAGCCAAAGCTTACTTCCGCGATGAGCAGGGCATGAAGCAAAAATATACGCCAATGGTAAGCAAGGACGACAAGCCTGCGGTGTATTTGAATACCGACATCATGGAAGAATTCCGCCCAAAGCTGGAAAAATTTTATTATGATGAAACAAAATATAATTCTTATTTAGAGCAATTGGGTATTAAATATCCAACGGTGCGAATGACAGGTAGCGTCGGCGGTACAAATGGCGGGCAAAAATAATAATTACAACAATGGAATGTTGGTATTTTTACTTCCAACATTCCATTCTTATTTTACAATTTCTTTATGTTTAAAATACTTCCAATTCACATTCCTATCTGATTTTTAGGCTTTTGTAAACCAAAAAAAATCCTGTATGAAAAAGGAAAAACAAAAACGCATGGAGCGTCGCAAGCGCGTGTACGTACCCAGTGAAATTTTGCGCATTTTTAAAAGTTATTTTCAAGATGTTGACCTCACGCAGGTAGAATGGTCGTGGGAAGTCGTTGGAAAAATTTACCAGGCAGAATTCAACCGCAATGGTCAAGAGCACGAAGCCGAATTTACCATCAATGGCTTTTTCTTGTGCGTAGAGGTAGAAATCCCTGAAAATGAATTGCCAAAGGCTTTGCGCCAAACCATTGAAGACCGTTATCAAGGTTATAAAATCACCGGTGTGGAGCGCGTTGATTATATGAATGGTGAAATCCACTACGAAGTGGAATTGGATAAAGGCGATAACGAATTCGAAATCCTTATCCGCGAAGACGGCTGGGTGATCGCAGCAGCAGAAGATCTTTAGTGTTATACTAATTAGGTGTTATGGTGTTATAGTAAGCAGCGAACTGTCGCACCATAACCCTACAACACGTAACACATAGATATGCGAAAATTTGCCATTTCCGACATTCACGGTTGCAACGATACCTTTCAGCGTTTGCTGGAAAAACTTCAACTCGTACAAGGCGACGAATTGTACCTCCTGGGCGACTACATTGATCGCGGACCGGATAGCAAGGGCGTGATTGATACTATTTTTTTATTGCGACAGCAGGGGCTGCCGGTGCATTGTTTGCGTGGCAACCATGAACAAATGATGCTCGACGCGCTGGCAGGCATCAGCGATGAAGAGCTGGACGTTTGGCTTATGAATGGGGGCGTCGAAGCGCTGGAAAGTTATAAAGTAAATGGGAAAATAAATATTCCGGAAGAACATTATACTTTTTTTGAAAATCTGGATTTGTATCTTGAAGTGGACGAGTATATTTTGATTCATGCCGGTTTAAATTTTAAAATGCCGATGCCTTTGGCGGATGAGGTTTCCATGCTGTGGATTCGAGATTGGTATCACAACCTGGATCGGAATTGGCTGGGCGAACGCATCATCGTCCACGGGCATACGCCAATGCCCAAAGATGTAATCGAAAAGCAGTTTGCCAATATAGAAAAAATGCCCATCCTTGATATTGACGGCGGCTGTGTGCACAAAGGCAAGCGACGCGGCGTGGGGTATTTGGTCGCATTTGATTTGACGAATCGAGCGTTATATTTTCAAGAGAATATTGAAAGTTAGGTGACTCCCATTAACAATTTGCTTATTTTCGCAACGAATCAAAATCCATCCTTTTCGTGTCAACAATCTACAATAATATCCTTGCTCACTTGCGCGACCAGGCGCTCGAAGCAGGCGAGATCATGCGCCACTTTTTTCGCAATCCTGACTGCAAAGTGTACATCAAACCCGACGGCTCCAAAGTGACCGACGCGGATTTGACAGTTTCCAAAATGATTCAGGAACACTCGGCGGCTGCCTTTCCTGAGATTTTATTGTACAGCGAAGAAACCAACCCGAAGCCTAAAATTGAAACGGATAAAAATTATTTCATCATTGACGAGCTCGACGGCACGGCTTATTTCGCCGATGGTGTGACGGGCTTCGCACATTTAGCGGCATATCATGATGCGACCGAAGGTTTTGCGATCGGCGTCATGTATTATCCTTTGGAAGACGTTTTATTATATGCGGTGAAAGGACAAGGTGCGTTCATGGAGCGCGGTGGTGAAAAAATAGTCTTGGAAGTGCCGCCAACCCGAGATTGGGAAGCCTTGCGTTTTTATCATCCTTTACGCTTTTTGGGGGATAAATATAAAGTATTGTTTAATAAAATGGGCGTTTCAGAAGATCGCATTTATTATCCGGCCGGTATTTTGCGTACGATTGATATTGCATCGGGCAAGTTGGATGCGGCGGTTTTATTGCAATCCTATATTTCCCCTTGGGATTTGGCAGCAGAAAAGGCGTTTTTAAGCGAATTGAATTTTGATTATACTTTTTTAAATGGAAACCCGGTTTTATTAAGTGATACACGTAATAATAATAATGTCGGGTATCTGATTTGTCCGAAAGAACATCAGGAGCGGCTGTTAACAGAAATTGGAAATTACATTTACTAAACTTTTTAAAATTTAGTAAATGTAATTTTCAAAAATGATTTGCTCACCAAAGCTGTGACGGCAATGTTGTCGATCAACAATTGTCAAATGTTATCCTACTTGTGTTATTATTCCAAAAAATCGTAGTGTTTGTGGTATTTTGCGTTCAATTTTTGAAAAATTATCCCAAACACATGAAAAAAATTCTATCTGCTGCTGCAATTATAATCCTTTGTTTATCTAGCATTCTAGCTCAAAAACTAACACACGTTCAGGGTGAATTTTTAATAAAACCCGTGGTGGGCGTTGACGTTAAAAAATGGGCAAAAGAGTGGCAATATTTTAATGGCACAGAAACGCAATTCAAGATTCAGGAGCAAGTTTCCGAGCCTTTGAATGTGTGGCGTTGTACGTTCGATTTTGCGAAAGTACATGAATATAAATTCCTGGAAACCATTCGATTGGATAGTCAAATAGAGACGGTGCAATTCAATCACCTGATGGAATCGCGCTCGACTGTTCCCAACGACATTCAATTTGATTTGCAATGGTGGCATTTCAATGTAGGGCAAAGCACCGCTAAAATTGGAGAAGATTTGGACTCAGATTTGGCTTGGGACCTTGCCACCGGCGGCGTCACGGCTACGGGCGATACCATTGTCGTTTGCATCATTGATGACGGTTTAAGTCTTACCCATCCCGATTTTGGCAATAATATCTGGGTCAATCGTGCGGAAATTCCTGGCAATAACAAAGACGATGACAACAATGGCTACGTGGACGATTATCGTGGTTGGAATATTGTATTTAACAACGATGTTATTGACAATAAAACAACACATGGTACGCCAATTGCCGGCATCATCGGTGCGAAAGGCAACAATGGCATTGGCATCGCTGGTATCAACTGGAATGTGAAATTGATGATGGTAGCAGGTGTTCCCGAAACGGAAGCTCAGGCACTTGCGGCATACTCCTACCCACTCACCATGCGCAAACGCTACAATGCTTCTAATGGTGCGCAAGGTGCATTCGTGGTAGCAACCAATTCCTCCTGGGGTACGCCCAATACTTTTCCTGACGATGCGCCGCTGTGGTGCGCCGTGTATGATTCGCTTGGTTATCAAGGTATTCTGAATACTGCCGCCGTGCCCAACAGCAATACGGATGTGGAGGAAAAAGGCGATTTGCCAACGCTTTGCCCCAGTGATTTTTTGATTACGGTGACGAATATTGACCAACAAGGCAAGCTTTTTCAGGATGCTGCATACGGTACAACCAGCGTTGACCTGGGCGCTTATGGCGAAAAAGTGTGGAGTACCACCTCACCCGATACGTATGGCAATGTAACAGGTACTTCTTATGCCACTCCACAGGTGGCGGGCGCTATTGCATTGTTGTACAGTGTGCCCTGCCAAAATTTTGCAGCTTTGTACAAAAGCGACCCCAAGGCGGCAGCGCTGTTTGCTCAGCAGTACATTTTGCAAGGAGTGACTTTGGACGGTGGCTTGTTTCATTTCACCGTCACAGGCGGCAAATTAAATTTACACAAACCATTGCAATTACTGCGTGCGGCTTGCGCCGAATGTTTCCCTCCCACAAGTCTGGCAGTGACAAACATTACCGATAAAAGTGCAACGCTGAACTGGTTGAAAAATGCCGAAATCACACGCGTGGATGTGCGTTGGCGGGCGATTGGCGCTGCCAATTGGATAGAAATTGCCAATGCAAGTAGTCCTCTGATTTTGAATAATTTATTGGCTTGCACCGAGTATGAATTTCAACTCAATGCTTACTGCGGCGGCGAAGCGCTTGGTTATAACAAAAGTACCACGTTTAAAACCGATGGCTGCTGCACTGCACCGGCTGATCCGCAGGTATCTTTTATCGGAGGTACGATTGCCAATATCCGCTGGAATAAAGTGCTGGCAGCGAGTAGCTATGCTTTGCAATTGCGCGTGAAAGGCACTCAAAATTGGCAAACCTTCACCACTTCCAACACCACGCTTTTGTTGAATAACTTAATTGCTTGTACCGAATACGATCTGCAATTGGCATCCTTGTGCAATGGCACTCTTTCCGCTTACAGTGATATTTATAATTTTCAAACGCCCAACTGCGGTGCTTGTCGCGATTTGCAATATTGTGTTCCACGCAATTTGAATGCTTCCGATGAATGGATTGCTTCTGTCAAATTGAATACCCTTACCAACACCAGCGGCTCCAACGAGGGCTATGGCGACTACACCGGCATGATGCCTACAAAATTGAGTCTTGGTAAAAATTATGAAATAGAATTAAAACCGGGTTTTTCGGGCGTTCCCTATTCTGAATATTTTATCGTTTGGATGGACTTCAATCAGGACGGTATTTTTACAACAGAAGAAAAAGTTTTTGAATCGGGTAGCCTGGAGCCGGTGCGGAAAGGTTCCGTCGCCATTCCTGCCAATGCCAAGCTTGGGGTGACGCGCATGCGAGTCGCCATGCAGTTTTTTAGTGCCGGCGGTCCCTGCTCTTTTAATACAAGCAACAGCGGCGCGGAGGTTGAAGATTATTGTGTGGAAATTGTACAAACCACCGACGTTGAGGATGTTGCGCAGATTTTCGCCATCCATGTCTTCCCAAATCCCGTTCACACCCAATTGACTGTTGAATTGAATTTGCCGATCCTTCCTGCGCAAGCGGTGCTTGACATGATGAATCCGACAGGAATGGTGTTACAGTGCAAGCCGCTCGAACATTTACATCCCGGCGTTCAAAGCATTATATGGAATGTAAAGGATTTACCTGCTGGTTTGTATTTCATTCGTTATCAAGACGATAATGGCATCATTTTGACAAAAAAAATCATTAAACAGTAAAGTTATTGGGCGCTACTAGAAGGCTTGTAACTCTACCAATTTATGATATTCGCCATCTACTTGTAATAATTCTTGATGCGTACCGCGCTCTTTAATTTTGCCGTCGCGCATTACAATGATTTCATCGGCGTGCTGAATGGTACTCAGGCGATGTGCAATAACAATAGAAGTACGGTTTTTCATTAAGTGAATAAGTGCTTCCTGTACGAGTTTTTCGGACTCAGAATCCAATGCGGACGTGGCTTCGTCGAGAATTAAAATCGGTGGATTTTTTAATATGGCGCGGGCGATGGTGAGGCGTTGGCGCTGCCCGCCGGAGAGCTTGCTGCCGCGGTCGCCAATATTGGTATGATATCCATTTTCGGTTTTTATAATAAAATCATGGGCATTGGCAATTTTAGCGGCTTTTATTACATCTTCTCCCGTTACATGATGCAATCCAAAAACAATATTATTATAAATGGTATCATTAAACAAAATCGCTTCTTGTGATACAATGCCCATCAAAGAACGTAAGTCTTTAATTTTATAATCCTTGATATTTACATCGTCTATAAAAATGCCGCCTTCTGTTACATCATAAAAACGCGGTAATAAATCCACTAACGTAGATTTTCCGGCACCGGAGGAGCCGACAAGGGCTATGACCTTTCCTTTTGGAATAGTAAGATTTATATTTTTCAAAACTAAATGTTCTTCCGGTTTATATCCAAATGTTACATTGCGATATTCAATAACACCATTAAAATGTGTAATAAACTGTGCATCAACTGATTCCCGGATGGTTTCCTTTACATCCAGCACCTCTTCCACGCGCTGCATCGCCGCTAATCCTTTTTGAATATTATACCAGGCTTTGGAAAATGATTTCGCCGGATCTATTACATTATAAAATGCAAAAATGAATGTAAGGAAAGTCTCCGCATTCAAACCGCCCGAAAACACTTGCCTTGAGCCATACCACAGCAGCACCGCCACCACCACTATGCCCAAAAATTCGGACAAAGGCGAAGCCAGTTCCCGTCGCCACAGCACCCGCGTCAAAATCCATCGATACGTGTTATTTTCTTTCGCAAACTTCTCACGCTGATAGCCTTCTGCATTAAAACCTTTTACAATACGCATGCCGCCGAGCGCTTCATCGACGATGGTGGAGAGCGAACCTAATTTTTGTTGCACCTGCGCCGAACTGCGTTTTAAACTGCGCCCAATACCGCCGATTACAAAAGCGGTAAATAACATTAATAAAAATACAAATCCCGTGAGTGCCGGGCTTACATAGAGCATAAATGCGAGGGAACCGATGATAATAATCGGCTCGCGGAACACAATTTCCAGCATATTGAGGATACTCGCTTCCACCTCCTGCACGTCCGCCGTGATGCGCGACATCAGGTCGCCCTTGCGTTCGTTGGAAAAATACGCCAATGGCAGCGCCAGCATTTTATCGAACAACTGCGCCCGCATGTCGCGGATTATGCCGTTGCGCACCGGTGCCATAAAAAACAAGGATAAGTAACGAAATAAATTTTTGAGGAAAAATGCCGACAGAATGCCGATGCACACGTATAGCAGCGCCGCTTCTTTGCCATTGGCTGCAATGATTTGCCCCAGGGTATAATTGATATAATTTTGAATACTGCTGATATCCCATGCCCATTCGGGCTTGATATTCAATGGTTTGGCACGGTCAAATAAAACTTGTAAAAACGGAATTAATAAAGGAATGCTAACGACAGTGAATACGGCAGTCAGAATGTTACTTATGATATTTAAAGCAACAAAAATTGTATAGTTATTAATATATTGGAGTAATCGCCAAAAGCTTTTCATTGAAAATTGATGATTGTTAATTGCCAATTGCTATTAATCTATTTACTTAATTATCAACAATTAACAATCAGCGATTAACAATTTATTCTTCTTTCAAATTAAAATCATTCAAAAAGCCGGTATGGAAATTCCCTTCCCGAAAGTTCTTATCTTTCATTAAACGCTGGTGAAACGGAACGGTTGTCTTGATGCCTTCTACGATGAATTCGTCGAGGGCGCGCTCCATTTTTTTGATGCACTCCTCGCGGGTACGTGCCCGGCAAATGAGCTTGGCGATCATCGAATCGTAATACGGCGGAATGGTGTAGCTCGCATACACGTGCGTATCCACGCGCACGCCGTGCCCCTTGGGCGTGTGCAGCGAAGTGATTTTACCTGGGCTGGGGCGGAAATTATTGAAGGGATCCTCTGCATTGATGCGGCATTCCATCGCGTGCATTTCCGGGATGTAATTTTTACCGCTCAGTGGCTCACCCATTGCAATTTTGATCTGTTCTTTAATTAAATCAAAATCTATAACTTCCTCTGTAACAGGGTGTTCTACCTGAATCCGCGTATTCATTTCCATGAAGTAGAAATTGCGGTACTTGTCCACCAAAAATTCGATGGTGCCCACACCTTCATAGCGGATGGCTTCGCCTGCTTTCACAGCGGCTTCACCCATTTTCTCGCGCAATTCCGGCGTCATAAAAGGCGAGGGCGATTCCTCTACTAATTTCTGGTGCCGACGCTGAATCGAGCAGTCGCGTTCCGACAGGTGAATCACTTTGCCGTATTGATCCCCAACGACTTGAAACTCAATATGTCGGGGCTCCTCGATGAATTTTTCGATGTAAACCCCATCATTGCCAAAAGCCGCGCGGGCTTCCTGGCGTGCCATGTTGTAATTCGACTCAAAATCTTTCTCATCCCATACCACACGCATACCCTTGCCACCGCCGCCAGCCGTTGCCTTGATAATGATCGGGTAACCAACGTCTTTCGCAACTTTAAAACCGTGCTTGAGGTCTTTCACCAAACCATCCGAACCAGGAATCGTTGGTACGCCGGCTTTCACCATCGTTTCTTTGGCAGTGATTTTATCGCCCATTTTGCGAATTTGCTCTGGCGTGGGTCCGATGAATTTCACCCCATATTCCAAACAAACCTCCGCAAAATCAGCATTTTCCGCTAAAAAACCATAGCCCGGATGAATGGCATCCGCATTGGTGATTTCAACAGCAGCCATCAGGCGCGGAATGCTAAGATAAGACTCGGAAGACGCGGGCGGACCAATGCACACGGCTTCATCGGCAAAGCGAACGTGAAGACTTTCGCTGTCAGCAGTGGAGTACACCGCTACCGTTTGAATGCCCATCTCTTTGCAAGTGCGAATGATACGCAGGGCTATTTCGCCTCGGTTGGCAATCAGTATTTTTTTAAACATAGAATTGTTGATTGTTGATTGCTGATCGTTGTTGCTAATTGCTGGAAAATCAACAATTAACAACTAACAATAAACAATTACTCCCCCTAAGGTTCTACCAAAAACAAAACCTGGTCGTATTCTACCGGCTGCGCATCATCCACCATCACTTTTACAATGGTACCGGATACATCTGATTCAATTTCATTGAACAACTTCATGGCTTCTACGATACAAACCACATCGCCCGCTTTTACAGAGTCGCCTACTTTTACATAAGCACCTTTATCCGGTGAAGGAGAACGATAAAAAGTGCCCACCATTGGCGACTTGATTTCGAGGTATTTTTTACCCGCTTCTACCTTAGGTGCATTATCGCTGGGTGGATTTGGCGTAGCAGCAGTAGGCGTTGGTTCAACTACGCTTGACGGCGTTGTAGATACTTCCGCTAAAGGTGCAACCAAGGGCGCACTCATCACTGGCGGTACTGTAAAAGGCGCACCTACCTGACGAGCATTGTAATATTTGGTGCGAATCGACAATTCAAACTCACCTTCTTTCATTTTGAATTCGGCAAGGTCCGATTTGCTCACCAATCGAATTAATTCCTGAATTTCCTTAAAATTCATAGGCGTTTATTGTTTTACGCGCTCCATGTAAGCGCCGGTACTGGTGTCAACCTTGATTACATCTCCTTCATTTACAAAAAGTGGTACGCGTACTTCTGCGCCGGTTTCAATGGTAGCCGGTTTCAGGGTATTGGTAGCCGTATCGCCTTTTACGCCTGGTTCGGTGTAAGTCACAGTAGCGATAATAAATTGGGGCATTTCCACCGTAAGCGGAATTTCTTTCTCAGCGTGGAACAAGACATCCACTTCAATGCCTTCTTTCAGCAATTCCGGGCGGTCGAACATAGTGCTTGGAATCGTAATCTGCTCAAAAGATTCGGAATCCATAAAGGCAAAACCGCCGTCCTCTGGGTAGAGGTACTGGTGTTTGCGGCGTTCTACGCGAATGATATTGATTTTGTGCCCCGAAGGAAACGTATTGTCCACCACACGCCCATCCATTACATTTTTTAATTTGGTGCGGACAAATGCAGGTCCCTTGCCAGGTTTGACATGCTGGAATTCTACAACTGAATAAATACCATTGTTGTATTCAATGGTTAATCCATTTCTGATATCCGAAGTATCTGCCATTTTGAGTTCAAATTTTTGGGTGTTGTAAAATGAATTGCAAAGTTAAAAAATGTTTGACGTTTATTATTGGACGTTTCACCATTTGAGGTCTTTGTCAACGTCGAATATTCAACATCAAATAAAAAATTAAAAATAAAAAAAATCAATACGCCCACTTTAAGTACGTTGCGCCCCAGGTGAAGCCGCCACCGAATGCCGTGAGCATAATATTATCACCTTTTTTAAATTGATTTTCCCATTCCCACATACACAGCGGCAGCGTACCAGCTGTCGTATTGCCATATTTATGAATATTAACAGTGACCCGCTCCATCGGAAATTTCAAAGCGTCGGCAACTGCTTCAATAATGCGAATATTCGCCTGGTGCGGAATGAGCCAATGAATATCATCCGAATGCAACCCATTGCGATCCATCACCTGAGTCACCACATCCGCCATGCCCGAAACCGCCGCTTTAAAAACCGGTTTTCCATTTTGAAAAACAAAATGCTCACGGTTCGCTACGGTTTCTGCACTTGCCGGATGCGCCGATCCGCCTGCTTTCTGATGCAGATAAACGCGACCGGAACCGTCACTTTTGTGAATGGAATCGACAATGCCAAAGCCCTCCGTATTGGGCTCTAACAAAACTGCGCCCGCGCCATCGCCAAAAATAACGCAGGTGGTTCGATCGCTGTAATCAATGATGGACGACATTTTATCGCCGCCAATGACAATGACTTTTTTATAAGTGCCTGATTCTATGAATTTTGCGCCTGTTGTCAACGCATACAAAAAGCCGGAACAAGCCGCGTTGATGTCAAAACCAAACGCATTTTTCATACCAACAGCATCCGAAACGGTATTTGCAGTATCAGGAAAAACGGTGTCCGGTGTCACCGTTGCAAAGATAACCAGCTCAATATCAAGCGGATCGGTATTTGTTTTGGCGAGCAATCCTTTCACCGCCTCAATGCCCATCACCGAAGTGCCGAGTCCTTCTCCTTTTAAAATGTGTCGCTCTTTAATGCCGGTGCGCGTCGTGATCCACTCGTCCGTGGTATCCACCATGGTTTCCAACTCTTTGTTGGTGAGAATGTAATCCGGGACGTAGCCTTGAACGCCCGTGATGGCTGCTTGAATCTTTGTTGTGCTCATGTATTCCTGTATTTTTGTGCTCACAACTCAACGTGTTCGGGGCGAGTGGTCAAGAACACTCAAACACATGTCCCAAGAAAATGGCTATGCCAAACACGCGAACACAAAATTTTGGCTGCGAAGGTAGTAATTTCTTAATGATTGAACATCGTTCACAGGAAGATTTATACAATTTTAAGACCTAGAAAGTTTCGATTTTTTATTTTAACGTATTGATTATCAATTTTTTAATAAGCTATTTTTATGAATAAGGCGACGCTTCTTCTGTGCTTGCCGGATGCGAAATTGCCAGTAAACCGAGGAAGGTCAACAAGCCATTGATTGCCAGTATTAAAAATCCGAATTGAAAACCCGCAAATAGCGTAGTCGAAAAGCGATCCAGCACAAACGAAATAATCGGCGCCGCTACGCAAATTGGAATCACCCATTGATCTTTGACGTGCCGCTTTGTCAAAACGCCAAACGCAAACATGCCCAGCAACGGACCATAGGTGTACCCCGCTGCTTTAAATAAGCCATTAATAACCGCTTCGTTGTTTATAATATTAAAAATGACAATCATAATAAACAATAAAACGGTCATTCCAATATGCACATAAAAACGCTGTTTTTGTTGAACCTCGTCGGGCTGACCACTTTTTTCAAAATTCAAAAAATCTACGCAAAACGAGGTAGTCAGTGCCGTGAGCGCCGAATCAGAACTGGCGTAAGTGGCTGCAATTAAACCTAATACAAACACAATTCCCATAATGGGCGGCAGGTGTCGGAATGCAATGGTTGGATACAGATAGTCCGTTTTATCGGGCGTATCAATGCCAATTTGTGCTGCATAAATGTAGAGCAATGCACCTAGTGTAAGGAATAACACATTGACAAACAGTAAAGTAACGCTGAAAGAAAACATGTTTTTCTGTGCATCGCGAATGTTTTTACATGCCAGATTTTTTTGCATCATATCCTGGTCCAAACCGGTCATGGTAATCGTAATCAGCGCACCACTGATAAATTGTTTGAAAAAGTTATTCGGATCGCTCCAGCCGCCTTTGAAAAAGAACAATTGCGAGTATTCACTTCGACTCACCATTCCGATCAATTCGCCAAAATTCATATTTAAAGTTTGCCCAATGGCTATAATTGTGATAATCAACGCCAATAAAAAGCAAGTGGTTTGAAATGTATCCGTCCAGATCACCGTATGAATGCCGCCGCGCACCGTGTACAACCAAATGAGCAGCAACGCTAAAAATGCCGTGAGCCAAAACGGAATGCCAAAGTAACCCATTACGAATTCTTGTAATACGATGATTGCCAAATACAATCGAAATGCCGATCCTACGCTGCGCGACAGCAAAAAGTAGGCTGCGCCGGTTTTGTACGCATAAAATCCAAATCGCTGTTCTAAATAACCGTATATGGAAGTGAGATTCAATCGATAATAAATAGGCATTAATACCAATGCGATAACAGTGTAACCCACTAAATAGCCAAAGACCACCTGCATGTACGAAAAATCCTGATTTAGACCAGAGCCGCCCACTGCGCCAGGAATCGAAATAAACGTAACACCAGAAATGGAAGTACCAATCATGGCATATGCCACCAGGGGCCAAGGTGTGCGCCTGCCTGCAAGAAAAAAATTAGCATTGCTGGTATCTCTGCCGGTGAAATACGAAATGACAAACAAAGCAAGGAAATAAATGCTGATAACCGTCAGCAATATTCCGGGTGTAAGTTGCTCAATCATGGTTGTTTACGCTGTGTGTTGCGATTAGAAAAACAAATATAGGGAAAGTTTGGAAGAGAATGTCTGAATCAGGATTTACAATAGGGCAAACACATTAAAAAGGATTACTCAAAATTTGGAGTAAATGATTTTGATTGGGTGCAGCGCGAAAACGATGTTTTTGTAAACTGAGCTTGTTGGGCATTGCCCGACCGGGCACGCGAAGCATCCTCGCAAAAAGTCACATCCATATACTAATGCAAGTGATTCTCAATGCTCTCGCCCCAAGTCATTGAATCGTCCGGCATCGGCATTTGTACAAGAACTGATGTAATAGCGCTGCTCTCTCACCCAGGCACTTAAGATATACAAACCCTGATTGCCTCGGCTGCGCGGACTCGCCCCCCTTGATTTTCTTGCCATCCAGACTGCTCAATTGCCATTGCACACTTTCCAGCAAGGCTGTTCCATCTGCCTGCAAACAACGCCCCGGAATCTATCATTTGCAGCACCCGATTGAATGTATCGTGCAACGGAATCCCCCGGCAATTCCAGTGTACCTGGCGCAGCCGCTCTTCCTGCTGTTTGCCAAAATTTGAATGAGATAAGACAAATCCAATAAACTAAAGCGCTTTGCAAATAAAAAATGTATCCTTCCGCACTTTTCTTTCTTACCAAAACGTTAATTCAACCATTTATACCGGCTGTTCTGTTTCAAAACGGCATCCTTATTTTGTATCTTGCACAAAAAAAGAACTGATATTATGAAAATAGTCTTTACCACTTTTTTTGCGATCATGTTGACCATCAGTACGTTCGCGCAGGGCATCAAATTTTTTGAAGGCAGCTGGGGCGAGGCGCAGGGCGAAGCCGAAAAGCAGGAGAAACTGATTTTTGTGGATGCGTACGCGGTGTGGTGCGGTCCGTGCAAGCAAATGGCGAAAAATGTATTCCCCAACGAAAAAGTCGGCGAGTTTTTTAACAAGCACTTCGTAAGCATGCAAATCGATATGGAGCGCGGCATGGGCTTGGAATTCGCCAAACAGTATCCGGTGCGGGCGTATCCGACCTTGTTTTTTATGAATTACAAAGGCGAAATCGTGCACACGGTGGTAGGCGCGCAGTCGGTGGATGCGTTGCTGAGCATTGGTCGGAAAGTGCTGGACATGGAAGACAAAAGCCAGGATTTTGCGGCGGAATACGAAAAAGGCAAACGCGAACCTGAGCTTGTGTATGGCTACGTGCGCGCGCTGAACAAAGCAGGCAAGCCGAGTTTGAAAATTGCCAATGAATACCTGCGTTCGCAAAAGGATTTGACAACGGATTTTAATTTAAAATTCATTCTGGAAGCTGCGACGGAAGCGGATTCTAAAATTTTTGAATGGCTGATTCAATACCGCAATCAAATTGCCAAAGTGACTTCTGAAGATGAAGTGCGCCAGCAAATTCTCAATGCTTGCCGCAACACTGCGCATAAAGCAGTGGAGTATCAAAGCAAAGAGCTGATGGTGGAAGCCATTGACAAAGTCAAAAAACATTATTCTGATAAAGCCGACGCTTTTGCCGAGCAAGCCTGGATGGATTTTTATTTAAAGGCAAATGATGCTGCCAATTTTAATAAAACGGCAAAATCTTACGCCAAAAAATACATTTATGAGGATGCGCGGGAGCTGCAAAGCCTTTGTAAAACGCTTTTAGATCAGTTCAATAATGATAAAAATTCGATGAGTCTGGCGGAAGATTTGGCAAAACGTGCAACGGAGGTGGGTCAAACCTCTGTCTATTTTCTCATTTACGCCGATGTGCTGAATAAAAATGGCAAAAAAGATCAGGCAATGGACGTGGCTAAAAAAGCGTTGGAACTGGCGAAACAAGAGGGCAGCACGGCAGTGCGCACGGCGGAAATGTATATCAATCGTTTGCAAGGCTAACACGGAAAACTGGAACGATGGGACATTGGAATGTCCAAATTACACTTTCCAGCTTTCCAAATTCCATCATTCCAAAATTCCAATTATCATTTTTATGAAAAACATTTTAATTGTATTGATTAACCTGCTGTGGAGCTTCGGTGCAGTGGCGCAGGAAGGCGGGATTCAATTCCACGAAGATACTAAATGGGCGGATCTGTTAGCGCAAGCTAAAACGGAGAACAAGCTGATTTTCCTGGATGCGTATGCCACCTGGTGCGGTCCTTGTAAATGGATGGACGCCAATGTGTTCAATACAACAGAGGTCGGTCAATTTTATAATAAGAACTTTATCAATGTAAAAATCGACATGGAAAAAGGCGAGGGCTTGGAATTGGCGAAAACCTACGCGGTGCAAGCTTATCCGACGAGCCTTTTCATTGACGGCAGTGGCACGGTGATGCATCGAGTAGTTGGGGGCAAAGAAGCGGCGGATTTCCTGGAAACCGGACGCACCGCGCTCGATCCTGAAAAACGCCTCGCGGCGCTGGAGAAACGCTTTGATGGCGGCGACCGCAACCCTGATTTTATTGCCAAATTAATGACGGCTTTCATCGAATCCATGCACCCGCGTGTGGGCGAGGTGATTGATATTTACCTGGATTCCAATCCAAATGATGTTTCTCAGGAAAACATGATGTTGGTACTAAATAACACGACAAAAACGAATTCAAAAGGTTTCAAATTTATTTTGAATCATCGAGCGGAAATTGAAGAAGCGTTTGGTAATCAGGCATTTCTAAATATTGTGCAACAAATCGTGTTGACGGAAGCTTTTCCAGATGCCATGTCTGGCGGCATGCCTTCTTTTGAAGATATTAAAAAAGCATATCATGCGAAGTTGACACCGGCGCTGGCTGACCAGGCTTCCCTGTATTTTGAAATGAGTTTGTATCGGGCGCAGCAGGATTCAGAAAATTTTGGTAAAAAGGCAGTTGAATATTATAATAAATATCCATCTGATGATTCGGAAGAATTGAACACACTTGCCTGGTCTTTTTATGAGCAAATAGAAGATAAAAATTTACTGAAAGAAGCGCTGATGTGGTCAGAAAAATCAGTAAAGCTGGATGACAATTATTACAACAATGATACCTTAGCAGCGCTTTATTACAAACTCGGCGATAAGAAAAAAGCTAAAAAAACAGCGGAGAAAGCCATTAAACTGGCAAAGGCAGAAGAGGAAGATTATAGTGCAACCGAAGAATTATTGAAAGAAATTAAGAAAATGAAATAAAAAGGGGAATGCGGGAATAGGATTATAGGGAAATCCCTTGTGCCTATTCCCCTATCACTCAATTCCCCTATAACCCTTTTATGGCAGCAGAACAAACGAAACGAACGGAAATTGGCGAACTGGGCGAATTTGGACTCATCGACCGCCTCACGAAAAATATCACTTTTCACAATCCTTCTACAATCAAAGGCGTGGGCGATGACGCCGCAGTGATTGATAATCAAGGTTTTCTAACAGTGGTTTCTACCGATATGCTGGTGGAAGGCATTCATTTTGACCTGATGTACACGCCGCTGAAGCATTTAGGTTATAAATCGGTAGTGGTTAATCTGTCGGATATTTATGCGATGAATGCTACGCCCAAGCAAATTACGGTTTCCATTGCCATGTCGAATCGATTTTCGGTGGAGGCGCTGGAAGAATTGTACGCTGGGGTTTACGCTGCCTGTGATTTTTATAATGTGGATTTGATTGGTGGCGATACTTCCGCGTCGAATAAAGGCTTGATAATCAGCGTAACAGCGATTGGGCAGGGCGAAAAAGATAAACTGGTTTATCGCAGTGGTGCTAAAGTGGGCGATCTCGTGTGCATCACCGGCGATTTGGGTGCAGCGTATTTGGGTTTGCAAATTTTAGAGCGCGAAAAGCAGATTTATTTGTCCAATCCAAACGTGCAGCCCAATTTAGAAGAACAGAACTATCTGATTGGCAGGCAGTTAAAGCCAGAAGCGCGGAAAGATATGATTGAAATGTTTGCCAAAAATAATTTGGTGCCGACGGCGATGATTGACATTTCGGATGGGGTTTCTTCTGATCTGATGCATATTTGTAAACAATCCAATGTTGGCGCGTATTTGGAAGAAAGTGGCGTGCCGATTCACCCCGATGCACAAATGATGGCGCTTACATTTCAACTCGACCCGATCACCTGCGCGCTCAGCGGCGGTGAGGATTACGAATTGTTATTCACCATTGATCCTACAGATGTGGATAAAATTAAATACTTGCCGGATATTTACATTGCAGGGGAGATTACCGATGCGAAAGATGGCATCAAATTGCACACCAAGGGCGGCAATATTCATGATTTGACAGCACAGGGCTGGACGCATTTTAAATAAGCTGGAGATACGAAGTCGGAAGTACGAATGATTTCAACTTCCGACCTCCGACTTCTAACTTTTTGTTTAGGCTATTTGAATATCCTGCGAAGGCACAATGCTTCCGGGTTTGATCGGCAGCGTCACCTGTAAAATACCATCCTCATACTTTGCCGATATGCTCGCTGTATCTACTGTATCGTCAATCAAAAAGCTGCGTTCAAATGCGCCGCGCCGGTACTCGTAGCGCACCCAGTTGGGCTCATCGCCGCTTACTTCCGACGGTTTTTGATAAGAGATGGTCAATTCATCGCCACTTACCGAGATTTTAAAATCCTCTTTACTTCTACCGGGCGCTGCTACAAAAAGTTCGTAGGACTCCGCTGTTTTCAAAATGTTCACCGGTACGCGGAAATAGCCGCCGCGCCCCTGCCAATGTCCGTGTCTGCCATGCCCCCAATGTTTGGAGCCGCAATAATGATGTTTCATGATAATGAAAGAATTAAAAATGAATAATTAAAAATGTTTTCAAGTTCGTACTTCTAACCTCGTACTTAAACAAGGTCTTTCTCGTTATATTTCGGTTTATCTTCGTAACGGTATTCTTTTTCAAATCGTCTTGCAAAGAAGCGCATGTCGCCTGCTTCTAATGGTTCCGGGCGATTGTCATAATGATAATGGTAGGCGTAATGCCGACGAAAACGGTTTCGCATGACCAATCCAACAATCAATCGCACGATCAGAAAAAACACAATCAGTCGGAAGAAAAAGAACGGCATCACCGCCAGGGCTGCCAGCGCCAGGATTCCGACCAGGGCAAATTTTGGAAAGTACATGGTTTTGAAATTTTGGTTAAAAATTGGGACAGGCTAAAGCCTGTTGGACGAAAGGCAGCCTCAAAGGCTGCGCTACAAGTAGGAAGACGAGCGTTGCGAATTTTTACTTTAATTTTTTGATTAAAAAACAAAAAAGCCTGACAAGCAATTACTTATCAGGCTTTTTTATAAAAAAATTATTTTACAACAATTCATCATCACTGGGTCGCTTCGTCTCCCCTTCATTAGATTCCGAGTCGCTCGGTTTTCCACCTTTCCAATCATCCCATTTTCCACGCCGACACCGTTCGCGCCATTCTTGTTTGAATTTCATGCGTTCTTCCATACTCATATTCATCCACTTGTCGCGCCAAGCCTTGTGTTTGTTGAATTGATGTTTGCCATAACCGCCTGGTCTGCCGCCACCGCGCCAGCCGCCAAATAAAATTCTGGACAAAACCAGCAAGCCCATTGCCTGCCAATACGTCAAGGTTTTTACGCCTGTCACATCCGGCAGAATGGCATTCCAGAGCAGCATCACTGCCCAGCCGCCTAAAAACAGCGCCCCAATTCCAAAAAGCGGAAAAAAACCAAATTTTTTCGATCCCATTTTTTTGTTGATTGCCTATTGCTAATTGCTAATTGCAAATAACTCGATAAACAATTAATAATCAACAATAATCAATTAATAATTAATCAACTCCTGATATAAATTTTCCAAACGACTGCGCAAATGCTTCACCGCGTAGCCCTTCCGGGAAATAATCGTTTTGATATTTTCGCCGCGTTCATCGGCAATTTCCTGCAAGGTTTTATCTTCTAACTCATTCAAAATGAATACTTCGCGTTGTTTTTCAGGCAATTCATCAAGCGCCGCCATCAGCGCTTCCCAAAACAATTGCCGGATATGCTCATCCTCTGGACTAAAATCATCCGCCAGTAAAATATCTTTCAGTAGCCATTCACCTTCCTCATTTTCGTAGCCATAATCTTCGAGCGCTTCCGGTTTTTTCTTGCGAAATAAATCTGTAATTCGATTCCGCGCCACCCGATATAGCCATCCACTCACGCTCTCAATTGCCTCAATTTCAGGCTGATTGCTCAATTGATACCACACATCCTGCAAAATATCCTCGGCATCCTCGTCCGTCGGCACGCGCCCGCGAATGAAGCTGAACAGCTGCTTCCCGTAAGTCCGAACGGCTTGTATGACACGTTGCTCCGCCATAAGTAATTCAGCGTTTACGCTGGTTTCGTTCCACAGGCTTTTGCCCGTCTCATATAATGGCAGACGAATAAGTTTGCTTTTTACTTTAAATGTAGTGCAGCCTTTAGGCTGTTTTTCGTCAAACAGGCTTTAGCCTGTAAAAATGAAAAACATTCACTGTTAAGCTACCCAAGTAATTCGGGCTTCACCTCGAAAAATACTATCTTTGCCCAGCAAACTTAAAATTATGAAAAATCTGCTTCTGCTTTTAATAATCAGCAGCCTCTTTATTTTCAATGCCTGTAAAAACGACTCCAGTCAAGCCGCTACGCAAACGCAATCTACGACAAAAATACCCAGTTTTAACCGTGATTCGGCATTCGCTTTTGTAGCAAAACAAGTGGAATTCGGTCCGCGTGTGCCCAACTCCGAAGCGCATCAGGCAACCAGAAACTGGCTGGTAGAAAAATTCAAAACTTACGGTGCGACTGTAATTGAACAAAATTTTCAGGCAAAAAGATACGACGGCGTCACCTTAAACGGCACGAATATCATCGCTCAATTCAATCCAACTATTGCCAAGCGCATTGTGCTCGCGGCGCATTGGGATTCCCGGCATATCGCAGATTCGCCTTTGAATTCAGATCGCAAAAACGAACCGATTCTCGGTGCGGATGATGGCGGCAGTGGAACGGCAGTTTTGTTGGAAATTGCGCGACAATTGCAGCAAAATCCAGTGGAAATGGGGGTTGATTTGGTATTATTTGATGCAGAAGATTTGGGACAAAGCGGCACAGAAGACCCGGCTTCGGCAACGACCTGGTGTTTGGGGTCACAGTATTGGGCGCGGAATTTGCACGTGCCGAATTACCGTCCACAATATGGTATTTTGTTGGATATGGTTGGTTCCAAAGGTGCCCAATTTCCGATTGAGCAATATTCCAATCAAATCGCCCCGCAGGTCGTCAATGAAGTCTGGACTTTGGCGGAAAATCTCGGTTACAGCAATTATTTTCCAAAAACCAACGGCGGCGCGGTGACCGACGACCATTATTTTGTAAGTACGATTGCCAACATTCCAATGATTGACATTATCAACCGCTCCGCGCAAACGCAGACGGGCTTTGGCGCACATTGGCATACGCATAACGATAATCTCGATATCATTGACCGGAAAACATTGAAAGCCGTGGGACAACTGATGTTAGCAGTGATTTATCGGGAAAACGATGGGACGCTATAAGTTGAAAAATTTGAGTCATATGATCGAAAAAGTAAACTTAGCCGAAAAATTTGCTTCGATTGCCGATCATTGGAATCCAAGAGTGGCGGGCGATTTGAACGGGCAACAGGTGAAATTGGTAAAGCTGCAAGGTGAATTTATCTGGCACAAGCACGACCACGAAGACGAGCTTTTTTTGGTGGTGGACGGTGAATTTGTTATGGAATTGCGCGATAGAAATATTTTGCTGAAAACCGGTGAATTTCTTATTGTGCCGCGTGGCGTAGAGCATCGCCCGGTGGCAGAGCAAGAAGCCAGTGTTTTATTGTTTGAACCCGCAACTACTTTGAATACGGGCGACCAACGCAACGAACGCACCCGCGACATGCTGGAGCGACTTTAATTTTTTGTAAAATTTTGAAAAACAGCCTGCCAAATATTTATTTTTTTGGATTTTTAAAAAATAAAAAACAACCCTTATGGACGCTGTTTTCGGAAATCAAAAAATTGAAGGCTGGGTAGAATTACGCATTCTAAATTTTTTAAATGCGGCTCAAACCGTTGACGACATTGTAAACCAAGTGCTCGATGACCCCAATTCTGGCGGTAAAGGCTCCATTGGCGAAACGGTAGCGGCACGCATATTGGAAAAACGAAATACCTTACAGTTTGGGCGCTTCGATAGCATCAATCAATTGGAAGGCATTCCTGGCTTGGGCGAGGACAAAATCCGCGATTTGATATACACTTTCGGCGTGCGTGCGGCGGATGCTTTTCGCAAAAGTATGTACAACGGCGTTATTCTGGAAAATTGGAGGTTGGAGCACCACACTTACTATTTTCCAAACGAAGATGAATTTTTGCTGACCGCAACGATTGAATCCAATTTTATACAACATGTTGCTTACCAAGTGGAACAGATTTCCCTGCAAAAATTTGGAAACGATGAAGCGGCTTACCTCGCCAATTTATTGGCACAGCAGAGCTATCTGGATCGATACGATTCGGCGCACGTTGGCAGCTATGCGTTTGCATTGTGGTTTTATCAGTTTGACCAAGATAATTGGTTTTCTTTTGAACGGGTTCGCCAGGAAATTGAATCGTATTTGAATTATTTCGTCCACTTCAACGCGGCTTATGAGCAGCAATTTGTGTTGTTTAAAGGATTTCCCAATGGCGCTACCCTGGTTCGTGCCGTTACTACGCCTGATTTGCCGGTTGTCATCAATCCTGTCGAACACGCCATTACAATTTGGACCGCTGAATTATTGGATTAACATTTACAGGCGGTTAAGATTTCGTTAATCGCACCTTTTTAAACAACTCCCTCGCTTGTTTTCACGTGTATTTTGTATTGAAACAATAGACCATGAACATGAAAACAAGCTACCAAGGAGTGGTATTGGCGCTGTGCTGGCTAGCGCTTACCAATTTTTATTTTATTGAAAATCAAGGCAATCTACTCATCGAAGTCAGCAATATCAAAACGGCAAAAGGCACCATCTGGGCGGGTGTTTATGACAATCCCAAGCACTTATTCGATGCCAAACAATCTATTGTAAAAGCAAAAAAAGTTTCTAAAACAGGTGAAACCTATTTGTCTATCAATGAGTTACCTTATGGCACTTACGCAGTGGCGCTTTTTCACGATGTGAATGGCAATGGAAAATTGGATCAGAATGCATGGGGCGTACCCACGGAACCCTATGCTTTTTCAAAAATGCCGAAAACCAAGTGGCGATTGCCAAAATTTGAAGAATTGAAGTTTTATTTTCGGCGCGATAAGCAAGTGCTACGCACGCCGCTGCAACGCTGGTAAAATAAAATGATTCGTTTCTGATTCAAAATCAAAATTTTGGACTTTTGATGTACCTTTGCGTAGAATTTTGAGTCATTCCAAATGAATATTCTACTAGTTGAAGATGAGCAGCCAGCAGCCAAACGCCTGAGGAATTTAATTCTCGAATGTCGTCCGCAGGCAAACATTCTTGCCGCAATAGACAGTGTGGAACGCACCGTGCAATGGCTGGGCAGCAATGCCGCGCCGGATTTGATTTTTATGGATATTCAGCTGGCGGATGGGCTGAGCTTCGACATTTTTAATCAAATTCCGATTCAATCGCCCATTATTTTTACAACTGCATACGATCAATATACGCTTAAAGCATTTAAAGTCAATAGTGTAGATTATTTGCTGAAGCCAATTGACCCGGCAGAGTTGCAGGCAGCATTTGGAAAGTTTGACCAGGTTTTTGGCAAAAAAATGAATTACGATCTCGGCGCTATTCAGCAACTCATTAAATCCATGTCGCAACCGCAATACAAAGAGCGTTTTTTGGTGCGCGTCGGGCAGCAAATGATGTATATTTTGGTGGTGGACATTCATTTTTTTTATTCAGAAGATGGCTTGGCGTATGCCAAAACAAGCGATGGCAAGAAGCATTTGGTGGATTATACGCTCGAACAATTGGAAGAAAATTTGAATCCCGCTGATTTTTTTCGCATCAATCGTAAAATAATTATTCACGTAAATTCGATTTTGAAAATAGCCCCCTATTTTAACAGTCGTTTGAAATTAGAAATTAAACCCAAAGCAGATTTCGAAGTCGTAGTAAGCCGAGAGCGAGTCAATGATTTTAAAAAATGGCTCGACCGATAAAACCGGAAGCAGGCACGAGGCAGCGAGCGAAATGAGGAAGACGCGATTTCCTACAAGGATAGAATTTAACTTAAAATAGCAACACACAAATCTCCAAAAACTTGACGCCTATGAAATCTACGCCCAAAAACTACGATGTTATCATCGCGTTTGTCATTTTTTTAGGCTGTATATTGTTTGCATTATTTTTTAATATGAGTGAGGAAATCATTGTAGCAGCAGGAGTGCATTAAAACAGTTGGCAATATCATTTTTATTGCCAACTGTTGTCAAAAATTATTCTTCCATTTGGCGGCTAATGGTGTAGCGACTGTTAGTCCGAAGTTGGAAATTGGCTTCCTTTTCGTACAATTCAATGTACTTTTTAGCAGCGGCTTCTGGCAACTCTTTGCCGTTTACTTTCACCGATTTGGCAGACAGTTCAAATTTGTAATGGTTCGCATTTTTAATCAAACCGTCTTTTAGCAACTCTTTTTCTACGGCTTTGCGGATATTGTCATTGCCCACTGCCTCTACCACATAGGTGCCCACGCCATCCCAATCGGGGTGAGCGCCAGAGAACGCATAGGCACGGGCAAGCTTCTCCTGTTCGTGTGCTTGTTTTTCAAAAGCACGTTCCTGCTCCTTCCATTTTTCCTCTTGCTTTCGGAAAGCCGCTTCTTGTTTTGCCCAGTCAGCCTCGGCTTTTGCTATTTGCGCTTGGTGCTCGCGCGATGCTGCTTCGTCCCACATTGCCATATTGCCAAAAACGTCGGCTGCCTCGCCTTCTTTCAATTCCTTTCCATCCATAATAACCGTACCGTCTTTTCTAATTTCCAGAACGGCATGGTCTCCTTCGCCGGTTTCGATGGTAATAAAGGTATTCCCATTTTTATCCTTTTCTTTTGTCACTTTGCCAGGACCACGATAGTTGAAAACTTCTGGCGCAGGTGGGGCGGGCGGTGCAGGAGGTGCAGGCACTGCGTGTGGTGCTGGTGGCGCATTCGAGGGCATTGGCGGCTGAGGTGGTGCAGGAATATTTGTCATCAGTGTTTCGATCATCTCTTCATAATTGCCAATTTCAGCTGCTGGAATTTCTTTACCGTCAATTCGCAGTCGCGTTATGGTATTGTTTTCAATTTTAGCTTCAATGTGTTTTTCACCATCATCGTAGCTAAATGTACCATTGCGTTTGCCAGGAATGGTATCTGTATTGTTATAATAATCGCCGGTTGATTCATCAAAATAGCCGGTGTGAGCAATGTCGCTCAAGTCTTCATCTGCAAAAAGGCTTTCCAAAACAGCTTCGGATGATGTCGTCAAATTTTGATACGGTCGGGCGGCGCTTACCGACAAGCCCACAAGGACAGCCAGCAGTAAGCAGGTTGCAGTTAATTTCTCCATAATGTCGGATTTATTTTGCGGTTGATTTAAAATGCGTTGGACGCGTTTGAGTAATTGGTTTTTATTATTGGCAAAAGTCATGGCAAGATGGGGCGTCGCGGTGCTCATTTCCTGCAAGGCAACGAGGGCTTTGGCGTAGGTCAGCTGATTCCCGCAGAGGGCAACGGCAACATCGTCGCAACAATTCTCCCGCTCGGTGCGAATGATCGCCGAAATCCACCACACCGCCGGATTAAAGTAGAAAAACACTTCAATCACCGATTGTAGAATGTGTAATAGATAATCATATCTTGCAATATGTGCCAATTCGTGCGCCAAAATCGCTTCCACTTGCGCAGGTGTGAGTCCATTCACCGCGCCTATCGGCAGTAAAATGACGGGTTTGAAATGCCCGATGACCATTGGCACTTTGACAATCGCCGATTCTACTAATTGCACTGAACGTTTCACCGGGATTTGCGTTGCCAAATCTTCCAGCAAATACTGCCATTTTTCAGGAATAGGACTGGTGTAAGTGGTTTTCAACTGCTGCACATACGCCAAGCCGCCCAGCAATCTTAGGATGAAAAATGCCACACCCATGAACCAGACGGTCACGACCAAGGGCATATGTTCGTTGAAATAATTGGCAAAACGTTGGAAGAAAGAACTTGCCAGCGAAGGTTTGTATTCAAACGTATAATCATCGGCATGAATGGCAATGTAAGTAAACTCATCGGGAAGGTGTTGCTGTGCCAATTGCAATTGGTCAAAAAATGTAAACAGCGCCATGCCAAACGTAATCACCAGCGCCACATAAGCCGCCGTGTAACGCACCTGCGCCGTGTGTTTTTGCAGTGCCAGCATCGCGCCCGCGAGCAAAAGCGCCACACCCACCGCCTGCCAGAGCGAGTGAATCACCGTCCATCCAAGGGCGTGGATGATTTCTTCGGAGATGAATCGGGTAATGATTTCCATGATGATGTAGTGTTAGGGTGTTGTAGTGTTTTTGTGTTATAGTAGGCGAACAAACACCCCATCACACAATCGCACTAAAACACTTGAGTTATTTCTTTTCCATTTTTTCAATCAAAGCTTTGATTTCTTCCAGCTCTTCTGCGGAGGCACTGTGGTTGCCCAGGGCTTGCATGACCAGTTTCATAGCAGAACCTCGAAAAGTAGCATCCACAAATTTTTTCAACAATTGCTGCTGCGTATCTTCCTCAGGCACAGCGGCTTCGTACACGTGCGTGCGCGTTTCGGTGTTGCGGGTGAGCAGACCTTTGTCCGCCATGATTTGCATCAGCTTCAGGGCAGTGGTGTAGCCGACTTCCTCGCGTTGGTTTACCTGGCGGGCTTCGTTGAGTTTGTCGTGCACAAAGCGCACCGGAGAAGGACCATGTTCCCAAAGAATTTGCAAAATTTCCAACTCGGATTCTGTCGGTTTCGGTAATGCACTCATGTTATTTGTTTTAAGACCTAAGACGTCAGATTTTATAAGCGTTTCCTTGAAATTCATCGTCCAAACCAGAAAAAACTGCCGCATCCCTCCGATCCCAATAGTGTCAGTCGGGTGAAATCGGGTGCTAAAAATATTGAGACGGAGGGCGGCAAAATCAAGAGTAATGAATAAAACTTAGTATCTTTATTTGTACGAATATTTTCGTAGAACAAAAATATACGAATGCTTTCGTAATGTCAAGTTTTTAGTACGATTTTTTTCGTAGTTTCGACGAAATGTTATTTTCGTGCTACCAAAAGGTGTCTTTCGGCAGGAATAGAGAATTTTTTCCCGTTTCGGTATAAAATATTTAACTTTACCTTGTTTGATAAAGGGTTTCACAGAAAAATGTGCCTTTCTTTGTTCTACTTTAAAAGACCAATGACATGAAATATTTATTGCAAGTATCTTTTTTGCTCCTTATTTTGAGTTTGGTAGCTTGTCGTCAGAATCCTTCCAATGAAGGTAGCTCCACCGACACCCCTCAGGAATATTCGGACACCAGTGGCATGAGCCGTGCTGCAAATGTGCGAGATACGCATGATTGTAAAATAGCAAGTGAGGTGCTGGACGGTAATTTGTTCTGGGCACGCGACCAGGAAATACTGGTGGTAATCACCGCTGATTCAACGACTTATAGCGCCGATCTGGATGCGCCGGGGCATCGTATTTTAGAAGTTTATGATACAAAAAGTTGCAACCGCGTGGATCGCCAGGTTTTGCCGGTCGATGAAAGCCCTGATTTTCCTTATTACATTTCTGATATTACCTATAATAATGTGACGCATCTCGTTGGCATTCGCGGCACGACCACTATTTATTTATATGATGTTGCTAATCGAAAATTACTACCGCCCTTAAAACCGCAGTTTGCGACCAAGCGCCCTGGCATTGATGCCCAGTCGGGTATGGTGCAGCGCCTCGAAGTATGGGAGAATTATCTGGTCGGGTACGCGCAAGACTACGGCGCTTTTGTTTACAACATGAGCAACGCGCAAAATCCCACGGCTGTTCTGCCTTTTGGCGAATACAAAGTGCAAGATGGCGAGTACGGGGCTTTATTTTTGCTGCCAGCCAATCAAAGTGGAAGCGAGCAGGGCATCATGCCTAGCTACGACCGGGAAACAGGCGAATTTAAAATCAATCCGCTACTGGAGCAACCGATGGACATCAATACGCAAGTCACCAAAAGCGCAACGAATAACCGTTACCTGGTGCTCCGGGATGCCAGCAATAAGGCGATTGCCGTTGATTTACAAGCACATAAACGTGTTGATTTGCCTGCAGATGTGGCAGCGAAGCCTACTCAGGAAATATTGAGCTGGGTGAGAAAGAACCGTTAATTTACTTTTTATTGCTCATTTGACATTGCGCACTTGAAGTGACAATTTTTATTGATGTTGATGCAATTAAGACAGCCTGCGTTACAAACGTCGAATGGTAAATATTAAATACTAACAAAAACGTGAAAATCATTATTATCAACGGTCCCAATCTAAACCTCGTCGGCACACGCGAGCCAGACATCTACGGGCGCGAAACATTTGAATCGTTTTTCGAGCGCTTACAGATTGATTTTCCGACAGTTACGTTGCATTATTTTCAGAGCAATCACGAAGGATATATTATTGATAAATTACATGAGGTAGGATTTTCCTACGATGGTATTATTTTAAATGCGGGCGGACTGTCGCATACCAGCATTGCGATTGCGGATGCGATTGCCGCCATTCGTACACCGGTGGTAGAAGTGCACATTTCCAATGTGTTTGAGCGCGAGGAATTCAGACATCACTCTTACCTTTCCGCGAATTGCGTGGGCTGCATCATTGGTTTTGGCTTGCGCGGGTACGAGTTGGCGATTGAATATTTTTTGTAATGTCAATCCACGGTTGAAAATAATTGGGAGCTTAGGTGCGCAGACTGCTGCAACAGTTGAGATCGGCTTTCTTTAAATAACTGTTTATTTTTCAATGAATTAAATCTAAAAAGACGCATTGTTTTTCTTGCAAAAATCCAATATTCCCACGCAAAAAATCCGGCAATCGGTAAGCTCAATAAATACCACCACGATACGGTTGTTGAAAACCAATACGCTACGAGCTCACTTTGTAGCCAGTAAAACAGCGGCACCGTGAAAACGCCTAGCGCAAATTTTACCGTTGTGGTGTAGCCGATGTACAAACCCATTCTTTTGACTAACAATTGTGCGGCTAAAAACGGGATAAACGCTGGAAAAAAATGTTGAATAAAACCGTACAAAAACACTGGAAATCCAAGTATTACACATAATATTTTAAAAAAAAGCGTTTTGTCAGGAGATTTGGCGACTGCGGCATCTGAGAGTTGATATTGTTGCAATAATCGAAAATATAGTCCCACTTGATTTTGAAATTGTATCGATTTCATTTGATCGGCTGCCTGCCATTCGCGCAAAGCGACAATCAATTTCTTTGTTCTATTGAATTCAGCTTCAGCAGGTAACGGATGTTCATTTTGTAATATTTCTTCTACTTGCTTCACCAACAAATCCTCTTCGTCTCCGCTGGTATCGATCATCAGTGTGCGCATTTGCGCTTCCAACGCCGACGTTACCATTTTTACCGTATTCAAAGGATCGGCTTCGTAGGCAGCTCGAAAATTCCGAACATATAAAGGTTCTCCTGCATTTATAAAAACCTTGCTGCGAAAAGCGGTTGGTGCGCTGTAGGTCAATCCGACGGGAATAATTTTCAGATCTAGCTGATAATCATGCTGTTGTTCAGAGTGAAAAGCAATGCGTACGGTGCCCGTTTTGAGCTTTTGCAAATGCCGCCGCATCCAACTGTCGCCCTCTGGCGCGATGTAGAGGGTGCTACCTCTCACCATATGCGCATCGCAGCGCGCGAAATTCGCCGCGTTATTCACCGGTTTGCCGCCGGTATCCTGCAAGCGCTCGATAGGTATGCAGTAAAAAGTATTGAAAAACCAATTGCCAAATTTCGATTTGAAAAGCCCCGCATTTGCAAGGAAATAAAAGGGCTCGCGTGCCAAAGCGCCAACATTGAGTGGATCCATGAGCGTACTGGGATGATTGGACACAACGATTGCCGGACCTTTGAAGCGCAGCACATTCCGATTTACCACAGTACGTTTCGAGTAGTAAATCCACAAGCCAAATTTGACAATGATTTTTAAAAATTGATAAACGAAATACATGCAACGCGACACTTAAAGTTTCCAATTCGGAAACCCATTTTTATCAATATGCCAACTGCTGCGTGACCCCCATCACCTCCATAGCCAAGCCGAAAGACAGCGTCATACCCGCGCCGCCCAAGCCGTTGATAATCGTAACGCCTGACTCCGGGTGTTCGATGTATTCGGTTTTACCGGGCAACTTTGGATAGATGCCATGCCAGGTCTCCGCAATTTCCAGCGAGGTAAGTTTAAGAAATTTTTTCAAATATTTCAAAATAAGCTCGTTGATGGATTGTTTGTCGAAAGGACTCAGGTCAATGCCATATTCGTGGCTGTCGCCAATGGTGAGTTCGCCGAGGCGAGTTTGCGAAACCAAAACGTGAATGCCCCAGCGATTGTATTCGGACATTTCTTTGGCAATGCGTTTTTTTAATAATTGTAAACTTTCGCAATGCGCAAAAGACTGGTAATGTTGCAAGGTTAAACCCGCTGCAAGATTTGGACCCAATTCCCAACCGCGGGGTTGGGGCGTGGTGCGCATCATTTGGAGTTTGCACTTGGTCATGCCGCTTTGTGCGAACACTTCAGGATAAAGCGTTTCAAAATCAGCGCCTGAACAAACAAAAATTTGCTCAGCAGACCATTCTCTGCCATTGCTCGCCAAATGCGGATAACTGATGTTTGTAATAACCGTATTGTAAAAAAACTGAACGCCGAGTTGTGTTTGCAAATATTTGTGAATGGCTTCCGTTGCTTCGCGCGGATCCACGTTTACTTCCGTAGCGCTGTACATCGCCCCTTCCAAACCGATTGGATTCACCAGCGGGCTGCGACTGATGACTTCCTCCGGCGTGAGTATTTTACATTTGTACCCAATGTGCTGTGTCGTTGCCAAGAATTCCTCCAGCACGTGTAGCTCATCTTCGTGGTAAGCCAGGTGCAACGAACCCCAAGGTTTTGCCCAAAAGCCCGCTTTTTGTGCCAGTTCGAGCCACACCTCACGCGACCGCATGGCGCGCACATACGTTGCCGCCGGCTGCCCCACGGGCCACACCATACCAAAATTGCGCACCGTAGCGCCTTGTGCTTTTGGGTGCCTTTCAAAAATGGCTACTTTTCTGCCTTTACGAGCTGCGGTGTAGGCAACTGCCAATCCGACAATGCCGCTGCCAATCACTGCTATGTCAAATTTGTTAGAATTTTGCATTGGGTGACGCTTACTATTTGTTTACAAAAAATCAACACTTCTGCCAGGATGGTTTCACATTTCCAATAAAACAAAATTACTTTTTCAAAGAGGATAGTAGGTTAAAGAGGTATTAATTAATTGTAAATTAACCACATTTGCATGGAACATAGTTTAATGAGATGAAACAATCCTTTAACTTTGTTGCAACAATAATGAGTTATGAATGATTATCTGCTCAATGGAATTGGTAAACGCATCAAAAGTTTGCGGCAGCAAAAAGGCATTAAGCTGACGGAATTGGCGGATACGGCTAGCATCAGCAAAGGACTTTTGTCAAAAATTGAAAACGGACGCACAGTGCCGTCTTTGCCGGTTTTGCTCACCATCATTCGAGCGCTGAATTTGCTGCCAGAAGATTTCTTTCAGAATTTGCACTATGAGCCGCCGCGCCGTTACATTCACAAAAGTGCGCAAGAGCTCGTCAGTATTCAAAAAGAAGAGGAAGCGATCGGTTTTAATTATCAACTCATCCTGGAACAAACTTTTGAAAAACTGACCATTGAGGCAGTTTTGCTAGAAATAGAGCCCAATGCCCGCCGCGAAAAAGTAAGCGTGGACGC
This sequence comes from uncultured Saprospiraceae bacterium, assembly GCA_964517145.1. Lineage (GTDB taxonomy): Bacteria > Bacteroidota > Bacteroidia > Chitinophagales > Saprospiraceae > JADJNW01. The sequence goes on along the minus strand of CAZFBN010000003.1, from coordinate 34,264 downwards.
TTATGAATTTAAATACGTGCTGGAAGGAGAAATCAATTATCAAATTGAGGAGGAAATTATTCCTTTAAAAAAAGGCGACACGCTGCTGTACGATGGGCGCATTCCGCATGTGCCGCGCAACGATACGGATCAACCCGCAAAAATGCTGGTGCTTTATTTGTATAATGAAAATGATAGTTCTGAGAAATGAAGTGAATAGTTCAATAGTGTAGAAGTCGATAGTCCAGTAGTCAACAGTCAATAGTTGATGATTTTAATTGCAAAAGTATTTTGAACACTAATTATATGATATAGCCATCTATTTAAATTTAATTACCGATAAACCAATAAACCGATAAACCGATAAACCGATAAACTTTACTAATCTATGTTTCCAATTCAACTTGTAGTATTCGATATGGCGGGTACGACCGTTCAGGACAAAAAGGTGGTAGAAAATTGCTTTTATGACGCGGCAGTTCAGACAGGATTGGACGTGACGCGTGCTCGGATCAACGAGATGCACGGTATTCCGAAGCGCCTGGTGATTGAAACTTTTTGGCAGGAGATGATTGGCAGTGCCCATCCTGATCTTGAAACAAAAGTAGAAACAACGTTTAAGAAATTTCGGGAACTGCTTGAGCATCATTATCAAACAGAACCGGTAATACCTACGGAGGGCGCGTTGGAAACGTTTGAATGGTTGCGCAGCAAAGGCGTAAAAATTGCGCTGACCACCGGTTTTTATCGGGATGTTACCAATATTATTTTGAATCGCTTGGGTTGGCACAAGGGATTGAACGAGCAGTATTTAGGCAATGCCGATGCTATCATTGATTTGTCGCTCACGCCAAACGAAACGGGTAAAGGGCGCCCCCATCCTGATATGATTTTGAAAGCGATGGAAATCTTGGGCGTTAACGATAGCAAAAAAGTAATCAACATTGGCGACACGCCGGCGGATCTGCAATCGGGCAAAGCCGCGGATGTACTGTTGTCCCTAGGGGTTTGCAATGGCTCTCACACGCGCGAAGAGCTCCAGGCGTATGACAATGATGGATTGATCGAATCGATGCTGGAGTTTCCGGCATTTGTAGAAAAAGCATTGAGCACCATTCCTGCTTAGTTTTTAACTAAAAAATATTGCCACCAGCGTTACAATGGCTGATAGCAATACTTTTTACGACGTATATTTCGTTAATTTTTCCATCAAATCAATGGTGTAATCCACTTCATTTTCCGTGGTGTACAAGGAAATACCCACCCGTGTTACCCCGCCTTTTTCAAGCAAACCCAACACTTCCGTTGCCCGAATGGCATAAAAGTGTCCGTCCCAGGCGCATACGTTGTGCGATGCCAGGTATTGACAAACGGCAGTAGGATTTTTGCCTTCCACCGTAAAAGATAAAGTAGGTGCTCGCATTTCGATATCCGCTGGGAGCCCAATCACCTGAACTCCTTTAATATTGGACAAACCTTTGTACAAGCGCGTTATCAAACTTTTTTCGTGCTGGCTGATTTGTTGCATCGCATTCAAAATGCGTTCGCGTTGCAGCGTGCCATTGCCAAGGGAAGCGATGAAATTCACAGCTGCATTGGTGCCCGCCGCCGCTGCGTGATTGTACGTTCCTGTCTCAATGCTGTATGGCGCGTGCTGATAAGCGGTTCTCAAACGATCCGTCGGTAAGCGATCTAGCAAGCCTGGTTTGGAATACAAGATACCGGTGTGCGGACCGTAAAATTTGTAAGCAGAACAAAGTAGAAAATCGCAGCCAATTGCCTGAACATCAATAGGTAAGTGAGGTGCATAATGCACAGCGTCGAGCAGCAACCAGGCACCCACCTGGTAGGTTAACTTTCGAGCCAGTTGTACATCGTTCACCGTTCCTAAAATATTGGAAGAGTAGCCCATTGCCAGCAGGCGCGTGCGGTGGTTGAGCTGGCGCTCCATATCTTCATAGTCGAGCATGCCATTGGGCAGCAAGCGCACTTCTTTAACGATGACACCTTGGTCGCGCAAGGCGAGCCAGGGACCGCGATTCGCCTCGTGGTCGAGCTGGGTGATGAGTATTTCATCGCCAGGTTGCAAAACCCTTCCAATGGCGCGGCTCAGAGAAAAATTGAGCGTCGTCATATTTTGACCCAAAGAGATGGTATGGGCATCTTCTGCACCTAGAAAAGTTGCCAGATTTTTGCGAGTGGCGTCCATAATGGCATCTGTTTCCTGTGTTGTGAGGAATTGCCCGTGCGTATTGGCATTCGAGTTTTTATAATAATCAGAAATGGCATCAATGACCATTTGAGGCACCTGCGTCCCAGCGGGTCCATCCAGGAAAATCAAAGGTTTGCCGTTGTGTTGCCTTTGTAGCGCTGGGAATTGACTGTGTACGGTTGCGTTCATATGCTAAATTTTTTGTAATGGCAGCAAAATACTGTTTCCCTATCATTTCACAAAAGCAGTAGCGCTTGTAACAAGGTGTAGCGTTTGCTTTAAGTTAAAAATTGCTGGAAAAATTTAAACGAATAAATTATTTTTATAATATTTTGAAAAAATAAAGAAACCTCTACTTGCGCCCTTTAAGAATTTATACTAATTTTACCACTCGAACACGCGAATGTGGCTTTATAAATATTATCCCTTCTAATAAAGAGCCATCTGTTCTAAATCTACCCGTATAACTGTTCGACACACCATAAACCTATTTCAAGTTTACACATTAGAGCAGGACACAAATAGCAACAAGTCCCCCGTATCTTACTTTTAGGCTACTAAAAAATGATGAATTGTACTATTTTTTTAGAATAGACAATTCGAATGATTCATTACATCCAGATTTACACGCTAGTCATAAAAAAAGTGCTTGAGTGCAGGCACTTGATGAAATCTATTTTGCCAATGGTTTTCCGAGGAGTGGCATTGGGTAAAATGTCGTTGGCAAAAACGCTTTTGCTTTTAGAATCAACAAATGGTAGGTCATAAATTAAAAATTAATCTCACTATGGGCAAAACATTTACACTGTACATCTTAGCCATAAGCATGATGTTAGCAAACGGGTTATCGGCGCAATCGGTCTGGCCCGGCGATATGAATAATAATGGGGTGGTCAATGGTATTGACGTGCTGTATTGGGGAATTGCCCAAGGAAAAACGGGCGCAGCACGCAGCAAAAGGGGCACTACCTGGCAAGCCTATACCATGACGAGTGCTTGGAGCTGGACATTTCCGGGCGCAGGAGGACCTAACTACGTCTATGCGGATGCCAATGGCGACGGCAAAATTGATAAAAAAGACCCCGATGAGGCAATTCAAACTAACTTTGCCAAAACACACGGCGCACTCACAGCCGATGTATATAGCCCTACCTCCACTACCTCTGCGGTAAGGTTTTATATGAAAATGCCTGCAAGTAATGTAGAATTTGGGCAATCGATCAAAGTGCAGATACACAATGATCGAAGAAGCTATGGCCGGGTGAATTTGTATGGGCTAGCCTTTACCGTGAAGTATAACGCCAGTCTACTAACGGCTAGTAGCATTTCCTTTGCAGCCAATGGGCGTTTCATAGATGATACTAATACATATGTATTCTGGAAAGACTCACGCAATAAAGGGGAATTAGAAGTAGCGATTACCCGCATGGATCAGACCAATTTGGAATGGTACGATGGCTTTATCGGGGAAATCACGCTGCCGCTTATAAATAGCAATGTTGATGGAGCTACTTTGCCATTACAGATTACAAATGTGAAGCTGATTGACAATGGCATGCTGCACCTCCCTGTTTTAATGGAAAATGCGAATGTGGTTATTGGTGATGGCGGGGAAGAAGAAACGGGTCCTTGCCCGCAAGTCGTTGATCCTGTGTGCGGTAGCGACGGCAAAACGTATCTCAATAGCTGTTATGCCGAAAAGGCAGGTGTAAGTTATACCCCAGGCGTGTGCAATCCTGACTGTGTAGATCCCAATTCAATCAATCCGAATGCAGTGTGCCCGGAGGTTTATCAGCCGGTGTGTGGCTGCAATGGAGAGACGTATTCCAACCCTTGTGAAGCAGAAGCAGCGGGGGTGAAGGCTTACACCAATGGACCTTGCAAAAACAACGATCAGTGTTATGATCCGAATTATGTAATCACCGCGGCTTACACAGAGCTTGCCAATAACGGGGTTATTATTTTTACAACACCGAGTACCAATGATCCGGTATGTGGTTGTAATGGAGTGACTTACAAAAATTCTTACACGGCGGAAGCCAATGGGATTACTTTTTATACCAAAGGAAAATGTGCAACGCAATGCGTTGATCCTGCTAAAATGGATCCAAATGCGCAGTGTACGCAAGATTATGCACCTGTGTGCGGCTGTAATGGCGTTACCTATGCCAATGAGTGTATCGCGAAGGCAGCAGGGGTGGTGTCTTACACACAGGGCGTTTGCGGCGGCAATACGGTTTCAGATTGGTGTAACAAAGCAACGCCGCTGGAGTGTGGCAATTTCCTGTCGGGTGAAACCACGGTTGGTGCAGGGAACAATATTAGCAATTATCCATGTAGCGCTAAAAATTACAGCGGTCCGGAGCGGGTTTATATTATTAATAAAGCATCGGCGGGTGATTTGCAGATTGGCTTAGAAATTTTAGAGTCGAATCTTGACCTCGACTTGTTTTTATTAAAACCTGATTGCAGCCAGGTAGTTTGTTTGAAATCAAGTACAACCAACAATACGAATACCAATAACGAGGGCATTGTTTTAGAAGACGCGCCAACGGGCACTTATTATCTGGTAGTAGATGGCGCTGCTGCTGGGCAGTATCGCTTGGAGATGAGTTGTGGCTATTTGTATTGCGGAGAGGCAATTTCCTTGCAATGTGGGGTGAATTATAATGGTAAAAACACCGACGGACAAGACAATATTTCGCTGTATGGATGCTCAGGTGGTGTATTGAATGTCGAAAACAATGGACCCGAAAAAGTCCACACCTTTACACTGACGCAAGCAGGAGAAGTTTCGATTACGCTGACCAATCTTTCTGCAAATTTGGAGTTGTTCCTTTTGCAAGATTGTGATCGTGGTAGTTGTCTGGAATTTAGCCAAAATACGGGCTCTAGCAACGAAACCATTAACACCACGCTTCCGGCAGGTACTTATTACATTGTTGTAGATGGCTACAATGGCGCCACTTCCAACTATCGCCTGCGGGTGGATTGTGCTTCGGCTTCCTGCAATTTGGACGCGACGATTACCCCTACCAATACCAACTGTGGTCTGAGCGATGGGGCTTTTACGGTTAAAACAACCGGCGGTAATCCAACTTATATCATTTCCTGGGATGGACCTGTCTCTGGTACAAAAAATACCCAAAGCAACAATACGACTATCGGCGAATTGCCGGCGGGCGATTATGATGTGAATATAACAGACAGCTACGGCTGTAAAATTTATAAAAAAGTAACCATCAATTCCGCTGGCAACTTAGGCATTCAGACTACTGTTACCAATGCCAGTTGCGGGCAATCCGGCAAAGTGAAAGTGGTTGTTTCCAATGGAGTAGCGCCATTCAAGGTTTATTTGTCAGGCGACGCCAACAATACCTATACTGCATCCAATTCAACTTTTACCATTGATCCATTATTGCCAGGTTCTTACCACCTTTACATCGTAGATGCCAATGGTTGCTCAGTTTCCAAGGATGTAAGTATTTTACAGTCAGGGGGCAATTTCTCTTTTACCGCCACACCGAGCGCTGCTGCTTGTGAAAACCTCGGTTCTATCAACATTAAACCAACCAATGGCAGCGCACCTTATAAAGTGTATATCACGGGACCCAAGTCTGGCTCAGTCACGGTGAATAGCAATAACTTCAATATCACACAGCTTCCAGCGGGTACTTATACCATAAAAATTGAAGAGTCAACGGGTTGTTCTTATACAGCTACAGCAGTTATTAATAATGAATCCTTGTCAATATCGCTTTCTGCTATTGCAGGTAATTGTGAGCAGGCAGGCGGTATAAAAGTAAATGTTGCCACAGGCAAACCAAGCTTTATGATTTCCTGGGATGGACCAGGCACCAATGATGGTACGGCTACGACCAGCGGCACGGCTTACACCATCCCAGACTTGCCGGCAGGCACTTATAGCGTCACGGTGAAAGATGGGAATTGGTGTAGTGTGACCAAAACGGTGACAGTTACAGGCGGTAGCAGCGGCTTTGATGTTGAATTGACACCAGTGCAAGGCGCGTGCGAAACACCGGGCTCTATCGGCATTGACATCATCGGCGGCAAAGCGCCTTACAAAGTAACCTGGGAGGGACCGGGTAGCAATGATGGCAATACGACCAGTAACGCTACTTGGTTGAGCATTCCTAATCTGCCAGCAGGCGAGTACAAGGTGACCATTAAAGATGCGAACAATTGTACCGTTGTAAAAAGTACCGTGGTGCTAACGCCAGAGAGTGCTTTATCGTTGAGTTTGAGTGTGACGGAAGGTGCTTGCGGACAAACCAGTTCCATTTTGTTAGATGTGGATGGGGGCATTTCGATTTATAAAATTACCTGGCAAGGTCCGGTGAATGGCTCAGCTGATTCAAATTCGGATAAATACGAAATCAAAAATTTGATACCGGGCACTTACACCATTCAAGTAACAGACGGCAACTGGTGTACCATTTCTAAAAATATCACAGTGAACGGCGCTTCATCAGGATTGGATTTTGAGCTTACGCCCATAAACGCCATTTGTGAAACGCCCGGTTCCATCAAAGTAACCGTTGAAAGCGGCAAAGCGCCTTTCAAAATTACGTGGAATGGTCCTGGTAATGCCGATGGGACAGCTACAGTGAATGCCACCACTTATGAAATTGGCAATTTGCCGACGGGTAGTTACACGATTACCGTCAAAGATGCAAACAATTGTGAAATCAGCAAATCCGCTCAAATTTCTATTCCGGAAAGTAACTTGGGCTTAAATTTAACCCTTACGCAAGGGGTGTGTGGGCAACCCAACAAAATTTTAGTGGATGTAGACGGCGGCTCGCCAATATTTAAAATCACTTGGCAAGGTTCAGTAAACGGAGAAATTGGCATTAACACGGATAAGTATGAAATTTCCAACCTTCCCTCAGGCACTTACACCATCAAAGTGGTGGATAAAAATTGGTGTTCTATTTCTAAAACAGTAAACATCAGCGCGGGTGCGCCGGAATTGGACATTGTGCTGGTGCCAACCAACAGCGTCTGCGAAACCCTCGGTGCCATTAAAGTCAAAATTGAAGGAGGCAAGGCGCCATTCAAAATTACGTGGGATGGTCCAGCTAGCAACGATGGTACGGCTAGCGTCAATGCCAACACTTTCGACATGGGCAATCTACCAGCGGGCAGCTATACCATAACCGTAAAGGATGCCAACAATTGCGCAGTGACCAGCACGACCCAAGTTGCAAGTGCTACTAGCAATCTTTCTTTGAAATTGACGGTGACGGAAGGCAGTTGCGGCTCAGCAAGTAAAATCCTGGTGGACGTGGACGGCGGCTCCCCAAATTATATTGTGATTTGGGATGGTCCGGTGGACGGCGAAGCCAATAATGTCAATGACAAATACGAAATTACGAACCTTCCCGCGGGTACTTACAACATAAAAATTTATGATACCAATTGGTGTAGCGTGTCGAAAACCGTAACAATTGCAGGTGGTTCGCTTGGATTTGATATAAAATTAACACCAACCAATGCAGTTTGTGAAACATTAGGTTCCGTTAAAGTGAGCATTGAAAGTGGCAAAGCACCTTATAAAATTAGCTGGGATGGTCCGGGCACCAACGATGGTTCAACTTCCGGCAGCGCTACTATTTTCGACATAGGTAGCCTACCTGCTGGTTCTTACACCATTACAGTAAAAGATGCCAACAACTGCGTGATTATAAAAACCGTCCAGGTTTCAAAGGTTGAAAACAGCATGACGCTGAAAGCAACGGTGACAGAAGGCAATTGCGGTCAGCCTAGTAAAATTTTGGTGGACGTGGACGGCGGCTCCCCGAAATACGTAGTGGTTTGGGATGGACCCGTGGACGGCGAAGCCAACAACGTGAGTGATACTTACGAAATTACGAACGTTCCGGCGGGTACTTATACCATTAAAGTGTATGACTCAAACTGGTGTAGCATTTCAAAAACGGTAGTGGTAACCGGCGGCTCTCCAAATTTTGATGTCTTACTAACACCAAGCAATGGCATTTGCCAAACGTTAGGTGCGATTAAAGTGAAAATTACCGGCGGTAAAGCGCCTTATAAAGTAAGTTGGAATGGTCCGGGTAGCAATGATGGCACGACCACCAGCAATACCACGACACTTGACCTGCCAAACTTGCCGACGGGCAGCTACACCATTACGGTGAAGGATGCCAATAATTGTGAAATTATTCAAACTACCCAAATATATGGCAGCGAGGCTAGCATTAGCTTTGTGACGACCATCAAAGATGCGACTTGCTTGCAAAGCGGCTCCATTTTGGTGAATGTGAGCGGTGGGGCAGCGCCTTATACCTTGAGTTGGGATGGACCAAGTAACAACGATGGCAACGTTAGTTTTAACACCAGTCAACATGAGGTTGGCAGCTTGGTGCCAGGCACTTACACGATCAACTTGGCGGATAAAAATGGCTGTAGTTTTTCAAAAACAGTCTCTGTAGGAGGTAATACCAATGGGGTAAATGTAGAATTGACGCCTCATAACGGTATTTGCGAAACGCTGGGTAGCATAACGGTAAAAATGTTGACCGGACAAGCGCCATTCAAAATTTCCTGGGATGGTCCAAGTGGAAATGATGGCAGCGCCACAGTGAATTCTAATTTGTATGAAATCGGAAATTTGCCAGCAGGTAATTACTCGGTCACTGTAAAAGATGCCAATAATTGCACCATTACAAAAACAACGCAAATTTCAATACCAGAAGGTGATTTGCAAATCACCCTCACTGCTTTGAATGGCAATTGTGGTCAGAATGGTTCAATCAAAGTGATTGTAAGTGGCGGCTCACCAAATTATACCATTGCATGGGATGGAACGGTAGATGGCACTATCACCACCAACGCTACAAGTTACAACATTGCTAATCTGCCGACAGGCTCTTACACCATTAAAGTGACGGACGGCAACGACTGTGTAACGGCAAAAGCCATGACAGTTGCCAGCACGCCTGCTATGCTTTTCACCACAACGCTTACGCATGGCACCTGCGACGCACCAGGCTCCATCAAACTTAATTTCACCAGCGGCACGGCACCTTACAGCATTACCTGGACGGGTAACAACACACCCGTGATGACCGGCAATTCCAGTTATGTCATTCCTTCTTTGCCCGCTGGCAATTATACCCTGAAAGTAACGGATGCTCAAGGTTGTACCGATACAAAAACGGTTACAATCAATGCGAGCCAAAGTAATTTGCAATTGCAGGCAAACTTGCAAGAAGGCAACTGCGGAGCCGCCAGCAAAGTATTGCTCAACATCATTGGCGGGGTAGCCAAATACACCATCGAATGGACGGGACCACAAAACGGCTCGGTGCAACAAGTAAACACCGCTACGTATGAGTTAAGTGGCTTACCGGCAGGCACTTACAGCATCACTGTCACCGATGCCAACGGTTGTAAGGCAGTTAAAAACATCACTGTGGTGCATTCATCCGGGGAGTTGTTTAAATCCAAACCGTTCAATGGCGTTTGCGAATCACCTGGTTCTATTCGACTCAGTTTTGTGGGCGGCATGGCAGTTTATCAGGTAAGCTGGTCTGGTCCAACGCCAGGCGCGGGTTCTACTTCCGATACTGCTTTTGTATTGCAAAACCTTTCACCAGGTACATACACCATTAAAGTGACGGACAAAAATGGCTGTTCGGAAACAGAAACCGTCGAATTAGGTCAAAACCAGAGTGAAGTTGACTTTGATGCAGCACTCATTATCAACGAATGCGGGCAGTACAATACCATTTGGATTGATATCAACTCAGGGCTTCCGACTTATACGATTAAGTGGGACGGACCTGGCAGCCAGGACGGCACCGGCACTTCTGCTACGCCGGGCTTTGAAATTCCGAACCTTCCTTCTGGAAAATACACGGTTACTGTTTTTGATCAAAACTGGTGCTATGGCGATACCATGATTACCATTTATAGCGAAGGTGCTGATATTTTTGCTGCTACGACCACCCAAGGTGCTTGCAACCAGGCGGGTTCTATCAAATTGACCTTCACTGGCACGGCACCTTACAAAGTCAAATGGGATGGTGCGGCAGATGGAGATACCACCATTAATGACAATACATACACTATTGCTAACCTTATAAGTGGCAAATACGTTGTAACGGTGACAGATGCCAAGGGCTGTAGCGAAAAAGATACCATAGAAGTAGTGGGAGACCAAAGTGTGATTGCTGATATTGATGGTACGAATGGCAGCTGCGCTACGGAAGGTAAAATAAGCGTGAATATCACCGCAGGACAAGGTCCATTTGCCATTATATATAATGGTATCGGTGTAACGGATACCGTAAATGTGAGCGATATTGGTGAATTGGTACTGGCGGATTTGGCAGCAGGCAATTACACTGTGACTGTGCGCTCTACCAATGGCTGTTTGGCAACAGAAGAGGTTACTATTTCATTGACTGAATCACAGTTAGATGTTAGCCCCGTCATTACCAACGCCAATTGTAGTGAAACAGGCAAAATGTTGTTGAATCTGAGCGGAGGCGATACGCCTTACACGATTACTTGGTCGGGTGCTGGTATCAATCAAACCGCAACGACTGAAAAAGATACTTTTACAATTAAAAATTTACCAACAGGAACTTACACCGTTGTTGTAAAAGATGATATCAACTGTTCGGTAACAAAAGAAGTAAAAATAAGCACGGCTGAAAGTAGCCTGGACATTTTAGCGACAGTGACAAATGGTGCCTGCGGTCAAACCGGGCAGGTCTTAGTGAGTGCTTCGGGCAGCACCGGACCTTTCACTTACAAATGGAGCGGTCCATCCAGCGGCACGCAAACGTTGAATACGCCGACTTATACCATTCCAAACCTGAATAGTGGTACTTATACCATCACGGTAACGGATGGCGGTGGTTGCAGCAAAACCAAAATGGTGAGCGTAAGCAACAATAACCAGATGCCAACGGCAAATTTCTCCTTTACAGTCAACGGCATGAGCGTTAACTTTATCAACCAATCAACGCCGGGAAGCTACGAATGGAATTTTGCAGATCAATCCAACTCTACGCAGAACAATCCAAATCATACCTATTTGTCAACTGGCACATACAATGTTTGTTTAAAAGTGAGCAACAGCTGCGGTTCTAAAGAGATTTGTAAATCAATTGTAATAGGTACGGCATCAGGAGTGGTCAATATCGATGTGAGAGACGGCGCGGGTGCTACGGGCGATACGATTTACATTCCGGTGGTCATTGAGAATTGCGTAACCAATACCTTGGTTTCTTTTGCGGGTTCTTTGCAAATTGAAAATACAAATATTGCAGCCATTACAGGTATTTTACCGGGGTCAATTGCGCCGCAATTCTCTCTTGCCAACAAAACTTTTAGTTATTATGCAAATAATGGCAGTGGCATTCCTTGTGGAGAAGGGCAAATCCTTTTCTACGTCGGAGTCGTACTAAAAGGTAGCTCAGGTACTTCTACTATTTTAAAAATTGTAAACACACCGTTAGCAATCGAAATTGGTGGCATGACAAATGGCGCTCCGACCAGCATTCCACATATGTTAAGCGGCGGTCAGGTGTCGGTGCAAAGCATAGCCGTATTGCAAGGAGATATTATTACTTACTGGGGCGACGCATTGCCGCACGTTGAAGTCAACATTTCAAGTGCTGCATTAAGCAAAAAAGATACAACTGACAACAACGGTAACTACAAAATTCCGGCATTGCCTTTAGGCAAAGAATATACCGTACAGCCAAAACTAAATGATAATAATCCTGCCAATGGACTTTCGACGTATGCACTCTTTGCGGGGCAGCGTTTCATCATTGGCTTGGAGCCTGCTGAAATTGTATCGCCATACCAAATCATTGCTGGTGATGCGAATTGCGATGGACGTTTCACAACGCTCGATTTATTTATCATTCAGCGTCTGATTATTGGTACCAGCGCCGATTTTGGCACTTGTCCTTCCTGGGTTTTTGTAAAAGCAGGCGAGCAAATGCCGGTCGAATTCACCGCTACCAATGTTTTCCCCTACCACAACTGCGATACAATGATGCTGATGAAAGACACGATATCTAATTTCATTGGGGTGAAAGTAGGCGATATCCTGGGGCACGCCAATCCAGCGTTGTTGGGTATTGAACCACGCGATTTATCAGTGTTGCGTTTCATCGCTCAAAACCGCGCATACCGCGCTGGGGAGCTGGTGGAAATAACCCTGACAAGTGAGGAATTCCAGGCAATTGCCAGCTACCAAATGGGCTTTTCGTTCGATGCCAATCAACTACAATTTTTAGAACTGACAAGTAATGTGCATTCGCCTTTTGCTCGCATTGCGTTGAATGACAAGCAGGCTAAAAATGGAGTGTTGCGCTTGAGCTGGTTCGATCCGAATGGCACGGGCGTTTCTGCCAAAGCAGCAGAGGAGTTGTTGACTTTGCGATTCACCGCATTGCAAGACATTGATAATCTGGCAAATCTGTTGGAAGTGAATTCCCGCTTCATGCGCTCGGAAGCTTACACTTCGCAGGCAGAACGAAAAAATATTGTGTTGCAATTTGTCAACCAATCACTCGTCGAACCCAATGAGCAGGTTGCAGTTGGTTATAAATTGTATCAAAACGTGCCGAATCCGTTCAGTCAGCAAACGATCATCGGATTTGATTTACCACAGGACATGCACGCTGATTTGATCATTTTCGACCAATTGGGCAAAGTGGCGAAAACGTTTAGTGGCAATTACAACCGCGGATACAATCGCGTTGAGTTTCCACGGGAAGCGCTCAGTGCAGGGGTTTATTATTACACCCTGCGTACCGCTAATTTTGCACAAACGAAGAGTATGATTATTTTTGAGTAAGAAAGACAATTTTTTTCTATCCCAAACCGATTAAAAGAGTTTCGGCTTTGTACAGATGCCCATCTGTGCAAAGCTGTCTCTACTTGAACATACGCTTATGAGACAAATTAGGCTCATCGCTAGTATTGGGGCTTTGCTGACCACTAGCATCTTATTTGCACAAGCACCGGTAGTACTGGCATTGCCAGACACCACCACCACCAGTGGCGACACCCTTCGTTTGGATATTACTGCTCAAAATTTTACCGCCATTGCCAGTTTCCAATTTTCTTTCAAATGGGATCCAAGTGTTTTACAATATGCTGGTTTTGAACCAATAAACTTGACCAATGTGGCGGTGGGCAGTTCGAATGCTGCGAGTGGAAGTCTGCGTCTTAGCTGGTTTGATATCAATTTGGTTGGGCAAACGGTTCCAAATAATAACGCCATCGTTCGGCTCAAATTTTTTGTCAATGGTAGCAATGGCACCTTTACTGATTTGACGATCACGGATACACCGCTGGCAATTCAAATCTTCCGTGCAGGGAATGACGGAGGATTCGTGCCGACTACTTTAAATCCGCAAAATGGCTCCGTGACAGTGGGTGCTCAAAATGCGTTCCGGGCGAGTTTTACGACAACGGATGTGCTGTGCTTTGGTGCAAATACAGGCACTATTAGCACGACTTTGATTAACAAACCGGAAGGCGCGACAATAAGCTGGACTGGTCCGAATAATTTTCGATCCACCCAGGAGGATTTGAATAATTTGGTGGCGGGCAACTATAATTTAAAAGTCTCAAATGCAGGCAATACCTTGCTGGATACCACTTTCGTGCTGACGCAACCTGCCACGACGTTGACCATTGATACCATTGCCGCTACTCAAGCTTCCTGCACGCAGCCCACAGGCGCAGCGCTTGTCACGGCTCGTGGTGGAGTAGCACCATATCGTTATAGCCTGGGTAGCAATTTTCAAAACAGCAACCAATTCAATGCGCTTCCGCCTGGATTTTATACTTTGACTGTACGGGATTCCAACAACTGTACCGTTTCGGATACGTTTCGGATTCAAACAACAGATACACCTACTTTAAATTTGCCGGATACGCTGTCTTTTTGCAATGGTCAAAATGTAAGCTTGGATGCAGGTGCATTTGCAACTTACCGTTGGTCGAATGGTGCCACTACTCGCTCCATAACTGTCTCTACCGCAGGTAATTACATGGTGACGGTGACTGATGCGCAAGGTTGCTCCACTTCCGGAGCTGTCCGAGTGTTGATGGATAGTGCACCGATTTTGTCTTTAGCTGATTCGATTGCTACGTGCCAAGGACAAAGCGTGGTGCTGGATGCAGGGGCGCATGCCCTTTATCGTTGGTCGAATGGCGCGACGAGCCGCACGATTAGTGTTTCCAATCTTGGCATTTACAGCGTTACCGTTACCAATGCAGCAGGTTGTTCGGCATCAGATTCGATTCGGGTAGTTGCCGGAAATAATTTGCAATTACAATTGGCTGATTCATTGGCTGTTTGCGCAGGTCAAAATATTGCATTGGATGCAGGTGCTTATGCCACTTACCTTTGGTCAACGGGTGCCACCACTCGCACGATCAATGTTTCTAATGTCGGCGTTTATAAAGTAAGCGTCACGGATGCGGCTGGCTGTTCGGGTACAGATTCGATTCGGGTAGTGCCGGGAGCCGCGCCGTTGCTACAACTTGCAGATTCCATTGGTATTTGCAATGGTCAAAATATTGCACTAGATGCAGGTATTCATACAAGCTATCGTTGGTCAACAGGAGCGACGAGTCGTGCTATCAGCGTATCGAGTATAGGGACGTATCGTGTCACGGTGACGAATGCTGCCGGTTGTGCTGCCAGTGATTCTATTCAAGTGGTAAATGCTGCCGCGCCTATGGTTGATCTGGGCGATACCACGTTTATTTGCAATGGCGAAAATATGCTGCTAGATGCGGGGGTGTTTAGTACCTACAGCTGGTCAACGGGCGCTACGACGCGTACCATCAATGTTTCGACTGCTGGCAATTTTAGTGTCACGGTTACAAATACCTCAGGATGCACAGGTGCTGACACCGTGCGTGTCGTTGCTGAAGCTTTTCAACTCAGCATTGCTGCCGACAGCCTCTCGGTTTGTCCGGGCACGACAGTGCAATTGACCGCAACCAACGCCGAAAGTTACATTTGGATAGATAGTTCGCGTACCCTCTCTGCTACCAATATCCGCAATCCTACTGCCCGCCCTCGTGCTACCACACGTTACACGCTCGTGGCGCAGAGCGACTGCGGCGCTGATACAGCTTTTGTAGAAATCAAAGTGCTAGAAGTAACCGCTACGGCAGGACCCGATACCTGCATCGCGCCGGGCGATGAGTTGGAGTTGTATGCTTCTGGTGGTGTGGCGTACTTCTGGTTTTTAACGAAATATCCTGTCAGCAATCCACGCATTCCGAATCCGACTACCCAGCCGGAAGACAGTACCAGCTATTTTGTGATGATAACTGATCCAAAAGGTTGTAAAATATTGGATACAGTGCACGTAATGGTTGCGAATAATCCACTCGACATTTTGGCAGTGAATATGATAACGCCCAACGGCGACGGTAAGAATGATGCCTTGGAATTCAAGGGTTTGCAAAAATACGGGTTGAATACACTGAAAGTTTACAACCGTTGGGGTGATCTGGTTTATCAAAAAATTAACTATCAAAAAGACGATGAACGTTTTGACGGCACTCGCAATGGCAAGCCTTTGCCTGCTGGAAATTATTTTTATGTGCTGTCTTTTCGTGATGCTGATATTAAAAAAACGCTGACGATTGTACGAGAATAACGCAACACGTGTAAACCATTAACCGATCATTAAAAAAAACGGGAATGCGCTATATTTTACTTTTTATTATTTCAATGCCTATAATATTGTCAGCTCAGCAATTGCCAGATCGCAGTGCTTTTGACGAATTGGCTTTTGTGTGGAATCCTGCCATGACCGCCACCTACGATTATTGGGAAGCAAGCGCCAATTACCGCCAACAGTGGTTTGGGTTTGACAATGCCCCTCGCACCGCTATTATTGCGGCACAATACCCATTTGAAGATGCCAATATGAGTCTTGGCGGCTACTTTATGCACGATAAAATTCAACCTTTTACCGCCTCAACCTTAGCACTTACCTATGCGTACAAATTCCAACCAGGGTTTGGTCGTTATGATCGTGCTACGATTGGCGCTTCGGTGAATGCGTCACAATATTTAGTGGATGCAGTTGAAATTGTAGTGAACGACCCCGATGATAACCTGGTACCTCTTGGAGAAAGCAGCGACATGCGTTTCAATGCAGGCGTAGGTTTTTTTTATACCACGTATGCGGGCACACGGCGTAAAAGTCATGAGGAGGAAAGCGCTTTTTACTTTGGCGCTGCGGCGAACCAAGTGTTTCCGGCAGATTTGGTCATCAAAGAGGGTAGCCGCTTTGCCAATTGGAAACGCGCCATTCACGGCAATGCTTTGGTTGGAGCACGTTTGGTGAATGATAAATTCTTTATTGAACCCTCTGCATGGATAAATTATAGCACTCAAAATAATTTGAATGCCAATATCAATGTGAAAATGGAAATGTACGAAACATTCTGGACAGCGGTGACGTACTCCACCAACCAAACAATGGCGCTGCAATTGGGCATTATTACCAAAGCAGGCTTTTCAAAAACCGATTACTGGCGCATTGGGGCGCTAGGGTCTTATAACATCGGCGACTTTGGCAATTTCCGAGGTGCAGGCGTTGAAATCAACTTCGCATATCGTTTTGCATTATAAAAGTAAAGTTTGAATAAAGGGCTGTTTATCAGGATAATCGGTGGTGTAATGCAAGCCGCGACTTTCTTTGCGCATAGAAGCAGACCGTGTAATCAGGTACGCAATGCTAATCAGATTGCGCAATTCGCACAACTGCGGCGAAATGGTGGTCGTTTCATACAATTGCTCGGTTTCCCGGTACAAAATGTACAAGCGATCCAAGGCTCTTTTCAAACGCACATTGGAACGCACAATGCCCACGTAATAACTCATAATTTCCTTCAATTCTTTTAAACTCTGTGTAATCAATACCATTTCTTTCGGATCGGTAGTGCCGCGTGCGTCCCAGGCAGGAATGTTGTGTTGAATCGTCCAGTTATCAACCAGAGGCAACACATCCTGTGCAATACGATATGCAAAAACCATCGCTTCGAGTAAAGAGTTGGAAGCCAGGCGATTAGCACCGTGTAAGCCGGTGCAAGTGCATTCGCCTACCGCATACAAACGATGAATCGTGCTGCGCCCCATCTCATCCACCCGAATGCCACCGCACATGTAATGGCACGCCGGCACCACCGGAATCATATCTTTCATGGGGTCAATGCCGATGCTCAAACATTTTTCATAAATCGTTGGAAAATGCGCAACAAAGCCTTCTTTTTCCAAATGCCGACAATCCAAATACATGCACTCTTCGCCACTGAGTTTCATTTCATTATCAATCGCACGAGCAACAATGTCGCGTGGCGCCAGTGACAAACGCTCATCGTACTTGTGCATAAATTCCTCACCAGCAGGCGTTTTTAAAATACCACCGTAGCCACGCACGGCTTCTGAAACCAGAAAAACCGGATTTTCTCCAGCAGGATTGTACAATGCTGTTGGGTGAAATTGTACAAATTCCATATTTTCCACCCAGCCCTTGGCTCGATACACCATAGCAATACCATCGCCGCTTGCAATCACTGGATTGGTTGTATTTCGATAAACTTGCCCCGCTCCTCCCGTCGCAATAACCGTCACTTTTGCCAAAAATTTTTCAATTTCACCCGTGTGCTTATTCAGTGCATACACGCCATAGCATTCGATATCCGGCATGAGGCGTGTCACGGTATAACCCAGGTGGTGCTGCGTAATCACGTCCACCGCAAAATAATGTTCCAGCACTTCAATATTCGGCAGCGTATCAGCTTTCGCCATCAGCGCGCGCTGCATTTCCCAGCCGGTGAGGTCTTTGTAATGTAAAATTCGATTTTCCGAATGACCGCCCTCACGCCCAAGGTCATACGCATCTTGTTTTTTATCAAACCGTGCACCCCACTCAATGATTTCTTGTACCCGCTGCGGACCTTCCTGCACCACGATTTCCACAATTTTTTCATCGCACAAGTCGTCGCCGGCATCCAGCGTATCTTCCTGATGTTTTTCAAAAGAATCTGTTTCGCCGTTCCACACAGCCGCCACGCCGCCCTGCGCATAGCGCGTGTTGCTTTCGCCTTCCTGCGTTTTGGTTAAAACGGTGATTTTCAAATCGGGACGCCGCAAAGCGATCTGAATTGCGGTGGATAAACCTCCAATACCGGAGCCGAGGATGAGAATGTCTGTTTGCATTACCTTAGTTAGTTTGATTTCAAAACTAAGATAGAAATTGTTTTTGCGAAAGAATTGTTGTAAAAAATTTAAAATATTAGCTCTTGATTTTACTTTAAATTTACACAGCATTCTAATCATCGCTTATAATAATGGACTGATAACATGATATTTATAAAAAATTTTATTGACCACATTCACGTGCCGCCTTACTCTGGTGCCTATTTGGAAAATATCAATCCAGCTAAGGGGAAAATATACGCCCAAATTCCTGATTCCGACGAGCGCGACGTGCAACTCGCTGTGGAAGCTGCTGAGAATGCCTTTCCACAATGGTCGAGCTGCGGCATTGAAGCGCGTTCTCGAATGTTGATTCGCATAGCCGATTTGATTGAGCAAAAATTGGAAGCATTGGCGCTGGCAGAAAGCATGGATGCTGGCAAAGCCATCACCACTGCTCGTACCGTGGACATCCCGCGCGCACAGGCGAACTTTCGTTTTTTTGCAAATGCCATTACGCAGTTTGGCTCAGAAGCTTTTCACATGGAGCACCAGGCGGTGAATTATACGCTGCGTCAACCTTTGGGCGTCGTGGGCTGCATCTCTCCATGGAACTTACCGCTTTATCTTTTTACCTGGAAAATCGCACCAGCATTGGCGGCGGGTAATTGCGTGGTGGCAAAACCCTCTGAACTCACGCCGATGACGGCATTTATGCTCTCGCAAATTTGTATCGAAGCGGGATTGCCTGCTGGTGTGTTGAACATCGTGCATGGCTTGGGTGGCAAAGCAGGTCAGGCGATTGTCGAGCATCCAAAAATCAAAGCCATTTCTTTTACGGGCGGAACGGTGACGGGCAGAAAAATTGCACAAGTCGCCGCGCCGATGTTTAAAAAGTTATCACTGGAATTGGGTGGTAAGAATCCGAATCTCATCTTCACCGATTGCGATTTTGAACAAGCGATTACAACAACGATTCGGTCTTCTTTTGCAAATAATGGTCAAATTTGCCTCTGCGGCTCAAGGGTTTATGTGCAACGTCCTATTTATGAACAGTTTAAAAATGAATTAATTAAACGAATTGAAAATTTAAAAACGGGCAATCCATTGGATGCGAATGTTGACCTCGGCGCTTTGGTGTCCCAACAGCATCTGGAAAAAGTACAAGGTTATCTGGCTTTGGCGAAAGAAGAAGGTGGCACGATTTTGTGTGGCGGCGAGCGATTGCAAATAGAAGGCGAGAATTCCGAAGGCTATTTTTTAAGTCCTGCCATTATTGAAGGTTTGTCGAATGACTGCCGTTGTAATCAGGAAGAAATCTTCGGTCCGGTCATCAGCATTGCCCCTTTTGACACCGAAGAAGAAGCCATTCAACTCGCCAATGGCACGGGTTACGGACTCGCCAGCACCGTCTGGACACAAGATATTTCCCGCGCGAATCGGGTCGCTGAGCAACTGCAAGCAGGCATTGTCTGGATCAACTGCTGGATGCTGCGCGATTTGCGAACGCCATTTGGCGGGGTGAAAAATTCCGGCGTTGGGCGCGAAGGTGGCTTTGAAGCGCTGCGCTTTTTTACAGAGGCGAAAAATGTATGCGTAAAATATGGAAAGTAGGAAGATTGGGGAATGGGGAGATAGGAGAATAGAAACGCGGATGACAAAAATCTGCGAACATCAGTTCAATCAGCGTCACCAGCGTTCCTATTGCGTTTTAAGCGACCATTAAACAACCGGATATTTAAACACCGATTCCAATTGAATCCGCTTGCCGGTTTCCTGCGATTTACGTGCCGCTTCTATAATCTCCAATACATGTAAGGAATGTTCGACCGTTATAAGTGGTTCTTTACCAGTCACTAAGCTTTCGCAAATGACACTCGCGCCTTGTTCCCACACATAGCCGTTCGTGTCCGGCACATAGCGTTTGGTTTTGTCGTCGGCTTTAGTCGCCATATCCACGCCGCCAGGTGCCCAGTCGTAGCCAATCATGTGGATATTGCCCTCCGTACCCCACACCGAAATGGTCGCTTTTTCCTGCCCGGTGCCGCCGTGTCCGTACGGATCAAAATAATTGAAACCACTTTGCACGTGCGAGAGTGCGCCGCTGCGGTGTTCCATGAGTACCATTGCGTTGTCTTCTGCTTCCACTTTGATGGTGCCTTTGTCATCCACTTTGCGGGTGGGGGTAATAATGTTGGTCATTGCTACGACTGACTTCACCGGACCCAGCAATCCTGACAAAGTCGCCAAATTATACACTGCCAAATCCGGCAGACTTCCACCACCTTTTTCGTAAAAAAATGCCGACCAGCCCGGTCCCTCGTGCCCATAATGCGCGTGCGCACACGATACCCTACCGAGCTTGCCCTCCTGAATGGCTTTCGACATGAATGCAAATTGCGGACTGTTCACCACAGCCGGAGCGCCCCAGATGCGCACGCCTTTTTGTTTCGCCAATGCCAGCAGTTCCTTGCCCTGCTTGTAGGTATTCGCCAGCGGCTTTTCGCTCCACACGTGCTTGCCCGCCTGCAAAGCCTGCTTATTCAGATGATAATGCTCCTGCATATTCGTCAGGTTAATCATCAGATCAAACGATGCGCCCGCCAGCAACTGGTCAATGTGCGGATATTGATTTGGAATGTTGAATTCCTGTGCGCGTTTCGCGGCGCGATCGGGCTTGATATCGCAAGCGCTTACGACTTCCACATACGGTGATTTACTCAAATGCGGCAGATAAACCCCGGAAACACTGCCACAGCCGATGATTGCTACGCGTATTTTTTTGTCAAAAACCGGCAAAGCATTCGCTTGTAAAATAGACGGTGCAATCAGCGCCACTGCGCCGACCGTACCGACATCATTTAAGAATTTTTTTCTGGTGATGGAGTTTGCCATGATTAAAGGAATTAGGTTCAAGAAGATATAAGCAAAGATAAGGATGTCATCACTCCAAGTGATGACATCCTTATTAAAATAAATTTTTTGCATTCAAATAAAATTGCCGAAATTTATTCAAATTTTTAACATGAACACCCCACAATTTTTCACCGAACTCAAAGAACGCAAAATCTTCCAAGTTGCCTCCGCTTACCTGGTGGCTTCCTGGCTCATTACGCAGGTGGCGGCTACGACTTTTCCTGTTTTTGACTTTCCGAAATGGGCAATAAAATTGGTGCTCACGGTACTCATTATTGGTTTTCCAGTGGCGCTGATTTGGGCATGGGCGCAGGATGGGGACGTTCCGTTGGATGAAGAAGAAACGCAACCTAAAAATTTAAAATCAAGAAAACGCTTGTTTTATGCTTCATTGATTGCAGCCTCCGCGATTGGTGTGTGGTTACTGCTGACGCGCAATTCAGAAGAAAAAGATTTACTTCCTGCCGAAATCCGCCAGGAGCGCCTTGCCATTCTACCTTTTGAAAATCAAACCAATGAGCCGGAACTGGACAATCTGGGTACTTACATGGCGGAAATGATTAATCAAGGCTTTATGCAATTGGATAGTATTGAAGTCGTAAACCCCTTGACGGTGCAGGATTTTGTCAAAAATAAAAAGGAAAACAATCAATTCAGCGCCATACAGGAAGTGACGGCAGCGCGCTATGTCATCAATGGCTCGTATTTTTCACAAAGTGGCGATTCTATCTTGGTGAATTTGTATCTGGAAGACCCAGCGGAGAAAAAGACAATTTTTACATTTCCGACCATTAAAGAGCATCAAAATAATAAAGAGCAATTAGCCAATCGCCTGCAACAACTCGTTTTGGGTTACTGGGTCGCAAAAGCGGAGGTGGACAAGAAAAAGTATGCCCCACCGGCTTATGATGCCTATCAGCTTCATTTAAAAGCAATTGATTTGGGGGCGGATTCTGACCCAGAAGCTATTCAATTGTACCACCGAGCTTTGGAGGTTGATTCCAATTTTAATTTCGCTCAAATTCAATTAGCAAGGCTTTATGTGGACTTGGAACAGGCTGAAAAAACAGATTCTATTTTAAGGGTTTTAAAAACCAAGAAACTAAGTGAGTATGAACAGCTTTGGTGGAATCTATGCGATGCTCGATTCAAGGGAGATTTGGAAAGCGCCTATCAAGCAGGGCTAGAATTGTATTTAAATGATCCTCAAAATATAAGAGATAATACTACGGCTGGTGAATTGGCTATACGAACCAATCGCCCGAATAAAGCAATCGAAATCCTGTCTCAATTCAATTATAAGCCTTTTGAATACATAGAGGACAATTCAATAAATATCACGAGGATAGGCGGCTTTGCAGAAGCCTATATTCTTACCGGACAATATGAGAAAGCCATAGAACTTATTCAACAGTATTGCCCAGAAGAATCTAAGTTTTGGAATTGTTATTGGTTCCTAATCAGGGCTTATACCAGGTTAGGAAAAATGGATGCTATTGAAAAGTTAATTGAGGAAAATAGCCGACGAGAAGATATCCTTGGCAGCAATGGTTTTGCTATCCTGAATTTGATAACAGCGTTTGAATTGTCCGTGTTGAAAAATGAAAAATCAGCCAAAAAATTTGCGGAGAAAGCCCTGCGGGTTTATTTAAAATCGGATAAAGAATCAGACAGGCGATGGCTGGCATGGTCGTACTATATGAAAGAAGATTGGGAAAATGCAGCGAAAATTTTTAAAGAATTATCTGATAAAGATCTAAACGATCCAGAATTTATAACCTCCTTAGGAATTATAGCTACTAAACACCCAGAAGTAGGCCCTGCCCAAGCGCACAGCATTATTCAGCAAATTGAAACGATGAAAAGAGATAATGTGCGAGGTTCTATGGGGAATAGAAAATATACGCAGGCTTCCATTTATGCGCATTTAGGCGAAAAAGAAAAGGCAGTGGAATTATTAAAACAAGCTTATCATGAAGGATTTAGATTTGGTGGAGATGTCTATCAATTTGATTCTTGGCTGATACCCCTTTTCGACTACCCGCCTTTTCAGGAGTTTGTAAAACCGAAGGGGTAGTTATTGCCTAGTAAAAACCTATAAGGTTTTCGGAAACCTTATAGGTTTGGTAATCTTTATCAATTATTTAAAATTTTTGGCTCTTTCCTCAAAATTTTAGCTGCTTTACCTAAAGGTTTAGGTAGGGAGCCTAAACTTTTACCCTCTATACCCTAAAATTTTAGGTAGAGCGCCCAAACGTTTAGGTTTGGAACCCAAATTTTTACCCCTACAACCTAAAACTTTAGGTAGGAAACCTAAAATTTTAGATTCTGAACCTAAAATTTTAGCCTGATAACCTAAACGTTTAGGTTCCAAACCTAAAATTTTACCCTTTCTATCCTAAACTTTTGAGTTGGCAACCTAAAGTTTTAGCCTCGCAGCCTAAACGTTTACCCTCTGCAGGGTAAAATTTTAAACGCAACACCTAAAATTTTAGGGTATTTGATGCAATGCGGTGGAAGTTATTTTTTAAACGGTGACTCCTCCTGCTGTTTTTTAATCAATTCCCGTTCAAAATATATGGCGAGCCAGAGAAAGGCGATGACCAGAATAATCAAGCCTTCGTAAAGCTGCTGAAAAATGAGTACGTCATAAATGCCATGTGCGAGCACCGAAAATACCAAGCCTTTCAGCAGCAATTGGCTTTGCCGGGCTTTTTTAAATTTGGCTTTGCCGGCATAGTAGCCAATTAAAATGGCGAACACCGCATGCGCCGGCACGGCAGTGAAAGCACGGAGGATGGTGGTACCCAAGCCGAATTCCAGGGCATACAGCACATTTTCAGTAGTGGCGAAGCCCATGGCGATGATGACGCTATAGACAATGCCGTCCAGCGGTTCGTTGAAAAAGCGGCGCGGATAAAAGCAAAGCAGCAGTATGGAAAACTTGATAATTTCTTCCAGCAGCGCAACCGCCAGGAAAGAAAACAAGAGCAGATTACCGATCTGGTAAGAATTTCGGTCAAAGCGTGCATTGATCCATTCCTCCAATTGAATAATCGGATAAGTTGCCAGAATGCCTGAGCCAAACGCCAGCAACACCTGCCAGCGCGACTCGTGCTCGTACTTGTCGGTGCGATAAATGTACCAGCAAATGAACAAGCCAGGCAACACTGCCAATGCAATTATTAACGGATCAATCGTTGGTAGCTTCACTTTTAATTTTTTGTTGTTGCTAGCTGCGCGGTACTTGCTTCGCGATACTTTGGATACTCGCTTCGCGATGCTATAGTATCTATAGTATCAACAGCATCCATAGCATCAACAGCATCTATTTCACACACCATTGTAAAAATTCTAATACAGCTTGTTGTGATTTCTTTCGAGCTTCGAGCATGCCCATGTGTGCCACTTCTTCTAAAATGACAATGGAGCTCACGGCGGGTAGTGTGGTTTGGTTCATGCTGGCGTCTTGTGGCACCGCGGTATCCTCTTTGCCAATGATAAAAAGTACTGGGTGTGGAAAGTTTTTCAAAATTTCCGAGCGGTCAGGACGGTCGTGCATGGCTTGCAGCGCATTGATAATCGCAGCGGGCGAATACACGGAGGCACGATGCACCAGTTTGTCCACCACAAAAGAATTGCTTTTCGCAAATTTAGGCGTGAAGAAACCAGGAATTAATTGCTTGACAAACAAAGGCGTACCCTTGGCGCGCACCACTTCCATACTGCGGCGGCGTCCTTCTTTTTTCTCTGCTGTGTCGGCATAAGGATGCGAATGAAACATGCCCAACCCCAGGAGCCGGTCGCTGTATTTTTCGGCAAAAGCCATGCCGATGTAGCCACCCATCGAATGACCGATGTAAACGATTTTTTCAAGGTTCAATTGCAACAAGAGTTCATGCACCATTTCAGCCATGGTTTCAATAGAAGCATTTTCTATCAATTCGCTCTTGCCAAAACCAGGAAGATCAATTGTAATAACCTGATAACCAGCCTTTAATATCTCTGGTTTAAAATCATCCCACAAGGTACTATCCGCGCCAAAGCCGTGAACAAAAACGACCGCCGTTCCTTTTCCTTCGGTCTTGTAAGCGATTTTGCTATTTTGAAACGTTATAAACTTCATATTCTAAAATGTGAGATTTGAATTGTGAGCTTTGAAATGAGAAGCGGCTTTTCAGATTTCGCATTTCATCTTTCACATTTGTAAAGGTAAATTGCATAAAAATAGAAAGGCAATTCGGTTTTTTATATCTTTACTACAAAAGAATGAGGATTCGGAGGGATTTTTGCCATGTCTAATTTTTCGGAGATAAAAAGTAGTATGTCGAGGTTAGAGCGGCTGGAGCGGGATTTAAACCTGAAGCAACTCCAAATAAACCGACTGCTAAGCATTACGCAGGCTATCAACAGCAATGTGCCCGCTAAAGAATTGTACCAAATGTACCAGTCTTTTCTGGGCTGGGAACTGAGTATCAAAAAGATGGTGCTGTACGTGCGCGGCGATCGCGGCTGGGCGTGCGAGGCATCGTTGGGCATTTCGGAAGAGTTGCTGAATCAAGACGTTTCCTTGTATCTACAACGCTACACCTACCTAAAAAACGTGGAAGACGCCGATCATCCGCTGCTGCGCGAGTTTGACGTGGTGATTCCCGTTCGGCACAAAGAGCACGCCATCGCCTATGTTTTTATTGGAGGTTTCAACGACGATGAAGACATGTACAGCAAGGTACAATTCATCACAACCATCACCAATATCATTGCCGTAGCCATTGAAAATAAACGTTTGTTCAAACGGCAGCTGGAGCAGGAGCGATTAAAACGCGAAATTGAACTGGGCAGCGAAATTCAACGGCGGCTCATTCCAAAAACATTGCCAAATAAAAGTTGCTACGAGCTGGCAAGCATTTACAAACCCGTTTTGGGCGTAGGCGGCGATTATTTTGATTTTATTGAATTTGAAGATGGCAAAATCGTTTTTTGTGTAGGTGACATTTCGGGCAAAGGCGTAGCGGCGGCGCTGCTGATGGCTAATTTTCAGGCAAATTTTCATACGCTGATTAACAAACGCTCGGCGCTGGATGACTTTGTGCGCGATTTGAACCGTTCGGTCAATTTAATTACAGAAGGCGACTGGTTCATCACTTTTTTTATTGCAGAATACGACATCAACGAACACAAGCTGTGCTACGTCAATGCCGGGCACAATCCGCCGGTCGTTGCTACGGTGGATGAGTTTTACTTCCTCGATCAAGGCTGCACTATGCTGGGCTCCTTCACGGAACTGCCGGAAATCGAAGTAGGCGAGCATTACCTCGACGAATCCGCGCTGATTCTGGCTTTTACCGATGGTTTGACCGACATTCGCAACAAAAACGGCGACTTTCTGAGCGAAAAAATGCTACACGATTTTGTAAAAAACAACTACGATGTTTCCGCTTCTATTTTCAATAAGTTGTTGATGGACAAGATCGAATCGTTTAAAGGCGAACAAACCTATCCGGATGATTTCACGATTTTGACCTGTAAAATTCTACTTCACTAAGTCTAAAAAAGTTAAAGTACAAAACAGGACACTTTACAACAATTCTTGCCTAAATGTCTTTATAATTGTACAATAAATGTGGATTGAACAATAGGTAAAGGGTTTTACAAAAATATTGTACCTATAAAAATCTGCCGCGAAGCCAAGCACGAACGAGCCTCCAAAAAAGGAGAGAAGTTTGTACACCCTTGTGGCAACCATTTTTATAAACAATTGATTAGCAATATCTAGCATCTATTGTTTAATTTCTAAAGTCTAAAGTTTTAATACACAGGTATGAAGGATAAAAATGTAGCGGGTATTTTGGCTTTGTTTTTGGGAGGATTTGGCGTGCACCGGTTTTACTTGGGGCAGGGTGGACTAGGTTTCTTTTATCTCATATTTTGCTGGTTTCCGCTCATGTGGGTCATTGGCATTATTGACGCCATTGTGTTTTTTACAACGGATAAAGATACCTTTGATGCAAAATATAACAAGCAATTCATTGAAGGGAGACGCCGCAGTAATCCTGATTTTCAGCGCGAGCGACCTTATTATGACCGCAGTATGCAGCGGCACGAACAGCGGGAATCATACCGTGAATATCGTCGGGAAGAACGCCAATCTACGCCAACGCGTGTGGACAATAGTGACCTGAAAAACAGCGGCATTCGCAAATTCCGCGATTTTGATTATGATGGTGCGATTGAAGATTTTCAAAAAGCTTTGAAACTCGATCCGCGCGACATTGCTGTGCATTTTAATCTGGCTTGCGCTTATTCTTTGAATGAAAAACCAGAGCAGGCACTTTATCATTTGGACAAGGCAGTGGAGTTGGGTTTTAATGATTTCAAACGCATCAAAAGCCACGACGCGCTGGCGTATGTGCGCATTCAGCCGGAATTTGAGGAATTTGAAAAAAATGGCTTTCGCTTGCAGCAACAACCTGCTGAAACCGTTGAAATGGTAAAAGAAACCCTGGAAATGCCGCCGGTAGAAAATGAAGAAGCCGTGTTGGAATTGCAAGGCAACGATTTGCTGGATCAACTCAAGCGCTTGGGCGACCTGCGGGAAAAAGGATTGCTGACCGAAGAAGAGTTTGCTGCACAAAAAAAGAAATTGTTGGGCTGAAACAAAAAAACGCAGCGCAAAGGGCACACAACTGTGTTAAGGTTTGTCTAACCTTTGTAAAAAGATGTTTCTTGCGTTTACAAAATTTTTCAGACTTTCGTAAACGTGCATTAAATTCTGACCCTCAATACACTTTTTAACAATTTGATAGCCAACACACAAGATTGTCAATTCGTTTTATAGTAAAATGACGACCCTCACATGATCGCAGAAGAGTTAGTATCCGACGAGATTATTCCGCTTCGCACCTCTGATACGGGCGAAGAAGGACTTGGCATGATGAATGAATTTTATGTGCGGCATTTGCCGATTGTGAATAACCAGCAGTTGCTGGGGCTGATTTCGGAAGACGACATCTTGAATTTTGATGCCACTGAGCCAGTTGGTTCTTATAGTTTATCCTTGAGTCATCCGTATGTGCATAGTCGAGATCATATATACGAAGTGATGCGCGTACTTGCAGAGTACCAGCTCACGCTCGTGGCAGTGGTGGATGACGAAGGCAATTATGCAGGCGTGGTGACGCAGGAGGATTTGCTTCGGTATTTTGCGAGTATGGCAGCTTTTAGCGATCCAGGCAGCATTATTGTATTGGAAACCCATCGCCACGATTATTCACTTGCAGAAATTGCGCGGATTGTAGAATCGGAAAACGCTGTTATTTTAAGTTCTTTTGTCTCCTCAGCTCCCGACGATACAGAAGTGACTGTAACTATTAAAGTGAATACGCAGAATATCAATGCCATTTTGGCAACTTACACTCGATTCAATTATATTATTAAAGCTTCTTTCAACGAAGCAGAATATTTGGACACCCTCAAAGAACGGTATGACTCGCTGATGTCCTATTTGAATATATAGCGTTTTAGTAAAATCTGTGTCTGTTTTTTTGTTCTGATAAAATTTTATTTGCTCGCTTTTAGACTCGCTAAATCCAAGCAGGCATTTTCTCGGTAAATATTAAAACAAAAAATTGTCGGGCGTCTTTCTTTCCATTTCCTTAAAAAGCGCTAAATTGTATTCATATTCTAAGCGAAAATGCGGACAATTGGATTGATTTTTTTGCTATTAGCACCTTTTTATGCTGTAGCCCAATATGCGGTGTACATCGATCATATTTTTGTAGAAGGCAACCGGAGAACAAAAGATGCAATTATCTTGCGTGAGTTGCAGGTAAAACAGGGAGATAGCATCGCTGTCATGGATTTGCCGGAGCGCGTCAAAGTAAGCACTCAGATGGTGCTGAATACCAGTCTGTTTAACAAAGTAACCATTCATACCGAACCTACGCCGCTTGATTCCACTCACCACAATGTATATGTCAAAGTAGATGAAGCCTGGTATTTGTATCCGGTGCCTTATTTTGAGTTGGCAGACCGCAATTTTAATGTCTGGTGGGTAGAACAAAAACGCTCCTTGCAGCGCGTTAATTTTGGGTCAGATTTTACCCATACCAATTTTACCGGGCGCGGCGACCGCTTTAAAATGGGCGCTAAATATGGCTACACGCATAGTTATTTTGCGAGTTATGCTCTTCCATACATCAACCGCGCGCAAACCCTGGGCATGTCTGCCGAAGCTTCTTATGCCCGCAATCGCGAAGTGAACTATGCCACGGCGGGTAACAAACAACTTTTTTTTCGAGATGAAGATGACTTTCTCTACGCGCGTTTTCGGGCACAAATGGGCTTGACCTACCGCCCTGGCATGCGCACTTTTCATCAGTTTTTTCTGAGCTATCGGCAGAATTCGGTGGATGATTCTATTTCTAATTATTTAAATCCGCACTTTTTTCAGCACGGTGAAGATTTGCAACGCTATCTTTCTTTTGCCTACCAGTTTACTTTTGATAGCCGCGATGTGCGTCCGTATCCGATGGATGGGCAATACATCTCGCTGCGCCTCGAGCGCGACGGGCTAGGCTTTTTTGACGATCGGAATGCGCTGACGCTTTTTGCTTATTTTGACAAATATTATTCGTTGACCTCGCGGCTGAGCATGGCATTTAAAACGGGCGGTAAAATTTCGCTGATTCGCAGCAGGCAACCTTACAGCGACAATCGTGCGTTGGGATTTGGTAAAAATTACTTGCATGGCTACGATTATTACATCGTGGATGGAATGGATATGGGGTTTATAAAAACCAATACCCGTTTCAAACTGCTTGAAAATCAAATGAAAATGGGGCGATTGATGCCCATTCGGCAGTTCCGTTCAATGCCTATAAAAATTTTCCTGGGTTTAAATAGCGATTTTGGCTATGTACACGAGCCTTATTATGAGGTAAATAATCCACTGGCTAACCGTTTGCTGTGGGGCGGCGGGCTTGGTTTGGATTTCGTATTTTTCTACGATAAAGTGCTGCAAATCGAATATAGTGTCAACCATCTTTTAGAAAAAGGTTTATTTTTACACATCAATTTGAACATTTAAAGGAAGCTTGGAATCGTGGATAAACTCTAGCATTCCAATATTCCATTATTCCAACATTCCATTGTAATGCAGGTTATAGTTTTCAGCCGAGAGTTTAAAGAAAGCGACGCTCCACACATCCAGTATTTATTTGACACCCTACACGACGAAGGTATTACGGTTTATGTTTATGCGCCGTATCTGGAGGATTTGAAAACGCATATTCACTTCAAACGAGATGTGGGCGTTTTTGAAGGGTACATTGATCTGACTATTAAAAAATTCGATTTTTTAATTACACTTGGCGGTGACGGCACGATTTTGTCAGCGCTGCTGCACGTGCGCGACAGTGGAGTGCCGATTTTGGGCATTAATTTAGGAAGACTTGGCTTTTTGGCGAGCATCGAAAAAAAACGCATTGCCGAAGCCATTCAATTGTTGAAACGCGGCATGTATCAGATCGAAGAGCGCGGCTTGCTGTACCTGGAGTCCAATTTGCCTCTTTTTGGAAACGACCGCTTTGCGCTCAACGATTGTACGCTGCTCAAACGCGACACTTCCTCCATGATTACCATTCATACCTACGTCAATGGCGCTTACCTCAATTCTTACTGGGCAGATGGATTGATTGTGGCTACCCCAACGGGTTCAACAGGGTATTCGCTGAGTTGTGGCGGACCCATTATATTCCCGAATTCGGGTAATTTTGTCATAACCCCAGTCGCGCCGCACAATTTGAGTGTACGCCCAATTGTCATTTCTGACAATTCTATCATTTCTTTTGAAATAGAAGGGCGTGCAGAAAATTTCCTTTGTACGTTGGATTCTCGTTTTGAAGTGATAACCGCTGCGCATCAGCTTGCCGTCCGTAAAAATGATTTTACAGTAAAAATTGTACAATTAGAAGACGTTAGCTTCCTGCGTACCATTCGCGACAAGCTGATTTGGGGGGTAGATTCGAGAAATTATTGACCTGTACAAATTCTTGAAAAACAAAGCTTTACAAAAGATTTGGTGCGATTTCGTGTCTTTGACGCAAGTCCTTTGTATTACATTTTAATGAGCAAATTCACTAAGCAATGCGCTGTTCTTGAAATGATTGCGACAGCACCTTTTCTTCTAATGCTTTAAATCCGTAGCCCAGCTCCGAAAAATGCGTCAACACGCGTGGAAGCACATACAGCAGCTTTTCGATGGTTTTTAGACTATCGTGAAATACAATGATGGAGCCGCGTTTGGCATTTTCAAGCACATTTGCCAGGCATCGTTCAGCGGAAATAGTGGCATCAAAATCGCCGCTCAGTACATCCCACATGACAATGCGGTAGTGGCGTTGCAAAAATTGGGCTTGCTTCGGCTTCAGGCGTCCATACGGCGGGCGGAACAAAACCGTTTGCACCAAATTGGAAGCATTTCTCACATTGTGAAAATAGGGAATGTTATCCGTAAGCCAACCGTTGAGGTGGTTAAACGTATGATTTCCAATAGAATGTCCCTGTGATTTTACCTGCTGAAATACTTCCGGATGCTTGCGAATATTGTCGCCTACACAGAAAAAAGTAGCTTTGGCTTGGTGGGCATCCAGTTGTTCGAGCACCCAAGGGGTCACTTCCGGGATGGGTCCATCGTCAAACGTAAGATACAGCACCTTTTCTTGAGTCGGAATGCGCCAAGTAAAGTTAGGGAACAGATTTTGAATAAATTGTGGCGTTTTTACAAGATACATAGAGCAATATTTTTGATATGTCAGGGTAAATAATTTGAATTAAAACCAACGTTTGACAAGTAGAAACGGGCAGTTACTAATCTCCACTGATCGATTCATCCCGAAGTGCTACTTTTCTGCCAATTCTGGTGTTTTCCAATAATCAGGGTGGCAAGCTCTTTGAAATTCTTTAAATTTGCAGCTCCGAGTCCTTTGCAGGTGAAGCAAGCATAGGTAATTGAGCAGATTGAAACGCCATTAAGTTTTGATAATTTTCTGATTATCAAGCTGATAAAACTTTCGACTATTGGCTATTAAACTGCTCGACAACTTAGATGCCAATGGCTAATTATTGGAAAAATTTTTTAAAAAGGGCGTACCGGTTTGGAAGGGCAAAAGCGTGTAATTCACTGATACAACGTCTGAAAGCGAACATTCGCTGCTAGATTTTTAATAAAGAAAGCACATTTTTTTAGACGGAATTTGAGAAAATAAGTCAAACGTTTTGATCCATGAAAAATATTCGAGTTCGTTTTGCACCCAGCCCAACTGGTGCATTGCATATTGGAGGTATTCGTACGGCTTTGTACAATTATCTGTTGGCAAAAAAATTCAACGGTACTTTCATCTTGCGCATCGAAGACACCGACCAGGTGCGCTATGTGCCTGGCGCTGAGGAGTATATCATCGAAGCATTGCGCTGGTGCAATTTGTTACCCGATGAAGGTCCAGGTTTTGGTGGCAATTATGGTCCTTACCGCCAATCCGACCGCAAGGCAATTTATCAAAAATATGCAGAAGAACTCCTTGAAAACGGCAATGCCTACTACGCTTTTGATACGCCTGAAGCACTTGATGCAGCCCGCGAGGAAGATAAAACCTTCAAATACGATGGCGCAACGCGTCTGCGCATGAAAAATAGCTTGTCCTTGCCGGCAGCAGAAGTACAACACCGCATCAGCAGTGGCGAGCCTTATGTCATCCGTTTGAAAGTGCCGACAGGAGAAGACATTCATATTCAGGATTTAATTCGAGGAGCGGTGACATTTCAAAGTGATGAACTGGATGATAAAGTTATTCTGAAAGCGGATGGTATGCCAACTTACCACCTGGCGAACATTGTGGACGATCATTTGATGGAAATTACGCATGTGATTCGCGGCGAGGAATGGCTGCCAAGCACAGCGCACCACGTATTGCTATACCGCGCCTTTGGTTGGGAGACAACGATGCCACAATTTGCACACTTACCCTTGATTTTAAAACCCGATGGCAAAGGAAAACTCAGCAAGCGCGACGGCACTCGCCTTGGCATTCCGGTTTTCCCTTTATCTTGGAAAGGGGAGACGCCAGAGGATTCATTTGTGGGCTTTCGCGAATTCGGGTTTTTGCCGCAGGCAGTCGTGAATTTTATGGCATTTTTAGGTTGGAATCCGGGCACCGAGCAAGAAATTTTTACAATGGAGGAACTTATTTCGGCATTCTCCGTAGAAAAAGTAGGGAAGGCTGGCGCGCGTTTTGATTTTGAAAAAGCCAAGTGGTTCAATCAACAATATATTTTAAACAGTGATATTGTGACTTTGGCAACATTGGTGCGTCCAATAATAGAAGCGCATGGACATCAGCCAGATCAAGCTTTTTTAGAAGGCTTTTGCGCATTGCTGAAAGAGCGAGCGGTATTGTTGAGCGATTTTTGGGACAAGGGCTACTACTGCTTTGAAGACGTGCGCGACTATGATTTTGCAAATGCTCATAAACGTTGGAAACCAGAGAACCGGGCGCTTTTTGATAATTTGCTTGACAATCTTAACCAAATGGAAAGCAGCCAATGGCAGGCGGCATCCGTTCAACAAACAGTAGAACAATTTTTGGCTGACAATCATCTGAAGCCCGGCGAGGTGTTTCCCATTTTAAGAATAGCAATTGCCGGAACGATGCAAGGACCGGCGATGTTTGAAATGATGGCGCTGCTCGGAAAAGAAAAAGTCATGGAGCGATTGAATCAAGCATTTAAATTATTTGATACATCTAGTAAGTAATGGAGCATTTTTAATTATTTATTTGACGTTTTTAAAATGAAGTTGTTTAAAATTAAAGATTTTATTTAATATATAAACTTAGCTGGTATCT
>CAZFBN010000002.1:0-92070 GCA_964517145.1 uncultured Saprospiraceae bacterium | reverse complement strand
ACAACATCACTTTTTCTTCATATTAAACTTTTTTATTAATTTTAAACAAGTTCAACGTGAATAATGGATTTAGGTGCGCTAAATCGTTTTTTTTTTTACCACCTAAGGAAACGTCGCGGTTGAATCCGTTTTTTGTGAATACTTCCAAGTATATATTTATTGCTTGATTATCAATACATTACAATTTAATTTATCCATAACCCACGTTAAATATCTAAGAAAATGACAAAAAAAGTAAATAATTGCCACTTTGAGTGAAAACCCGTATCTTTACAAATCCCAAAGTCACAGGCATACCCATGAAGCACTTTTTACTTTTTATTTTTTCCATTTTTTATGTTGTAGGTAGTGCACAGATTGTTTTGCAGCCGAGTACGTTGCCTCGATTGGGGGATACGATGCGCACTGCGATGGACAACCTACCGACCAACCTGTCGTTGCTGCCTTCTGGTGCCGATCAGCGTTGGGATTTTACCTCCCTGCAATCTCCTTTTGTACGCCAAACGGTCATTCAGTCGCCGGAAGCAGGCGAACGCCGTGCCGCTTTTCCGAATGCGAATATGATGATTGAATTGGCAGAAGGTGCCGAAGCTTACTATCGCTATGTGGTTGGGCAGCAAACAACCGTTCAGTTATTGGGATTTTTTGGAAAAGATCCGTTGGGCTTTGGGGTAGAAGCACTCACCCGCTACAATCCGCCATTGATAGACCGCCGCGCGCCGCTGCGATATCAAGATAAAAACCGACAGGAAACTGCATTTACCTTGCCTTTTTCAACAGATGAATTGCCCGATGCCGTGTTGGAGCAGTTGCCCATTCGACCAGATTCGCTGCGGGTGCGTGTCAAAATTTTACGCGATGATGTGGTGGATTCCTGGGGCAAATTGATCATTCCTGGTGGTATTTATGATGTGCTGCGCGAAAAACGGCAGGAAGTGCGCGAAGTACGCATAGATGCGCGGTTGGGCGTTTTGCCTTGGCAAGATATAACGGATTTGATTCCAAGTGCGGAGCTGGTTGGCAAGGATACAAGCATTTCTTACTATTTTTTTAGCAATGAAGCCAAAGAACCCATCGCGGTGGTGACTGCGGATGAGAATGGGAAAAAAGCCATTCGTGTGGAATACAAAGCCAATGACCTGACGACGGATGTGCAAAATGTAAAGAATTTAAAACCAGGCGTTTATGCCTTTCCAAATCCCGCAATTGTCAATGTGCGATTTGAATTTACCAATCTAGCTCCTGGCGAGTATAAATTAGCTATTTATAACATATTAGGTGCAGAA
This sequence comes from uncultured Saprospiraceae bacterium, assembly GCA_964517145.1. Classification (GTDB taxonomy): domain Bacteria; phylum Bacteroidota; class Bacteroidia; order Chitinophagales; family Saprospiraceae; genus JADJNW01. Next base: position 90,784 of record CAZFBN010000002.1, on the reverse strand, counting down.
GTCTGGAAACAACGATATTATATTAACGGACAACGAATTGAAAAAGTGGATATTTCGAGCTTGCGTAAAGGAACCTATTTGTACAGTTTGCAAAATGAATGGGGCAAAACGATTGTGACAAAACGTTTGGTCGTTGTTAGACCCTGATAGGTGATGAATGAGAACACTTTTTTTATTAAAACCCAAAAAGCAAGCTTATGCGTTATCATGTGCTAACCGGCGATGCACTTGCCGCTCCATTTGAGCAAACCAATCTGGATGGACAAATCATTGTAAGCCGCGAATGCCTGATAGAAGGACCTACCCAAAGTGCTTCTTTGCAAGAGTTTTGGCAGATGCGTGCTGCCTTTATCAGCGAATCTTACCACGAAGACGAGCGTACCTATTTTGCCAAAGTAGCGCGGGAATATGAACAACTGCTGCATTTGCCGGCGGGAAGTGAAGTGTATCTTTGGTTTGAATTTGATTTATTTTGTCAGGTAAACATGTGGTTTACCTTGTGGTTATTGCGCCAATCCAATATTCATCTGCGTATTTATCGGGTTTTTCCGGCTACGTTGGGGGTTCATGATCGCTGGAAAGGTTTTGGCTGGATGAACGCTCAAGAATTACAACAATGTTTTGACAATCGCACGCTATTCACGGAAGAGGATATTTTCATCGGCGCTCAACTCTGGCTGGCTTACAGCCAAAATAATATGGCAAAACTTCGTAAACTGTCGCTTAACTATTCTCCTTGTTTCCTTTATTTGTCGGAGGTTTGTGATGCTCACATCGAGCGGCTCAATGGTAGATTGGAAAGAACGTTAAAAAGTATTTTGGAAGAAGGAATTACAGATTTTAAAGATGTGTTCAGCCGCTTTTTCAAACGCGAAGGCATCTATGGTTTGGGCGATTTGCAGGTAAAAAAATTGTATGAGCAGGTGAGATAGTCGTTTTTTTAAATGTGAGACCCAGGTTAAAATCTGTTAACATCATAGGGGGGAAGTCAAGGTTGAAGCATCATTTGAAAAATAAAATGCTACGATGATGAAAAACACGATTTTAATTCCCTTGTTATGCCTGGCATTTGTCGGCACGGTGTCGGCGCAGCACGAAGAAACACTTTTTGGCAAAAATGGCTTTGAACTGAGCGGTGCCTGGGGCGCTGCGACTTACAATTGGTCGTTTTTTGACGACGATTACGTTTATACCCGCGGAGGCTATGGCGGTTTGGAGTTTGGCGACAACTTCTTTCTGGGTTATGGCTGGTTTCGCTTTCGCGAAGATGTAAAAATAAACGAATTTGAAGCTTTTGACATGAAATACAACGGCGTCATGTTTGGCATTATACCCAATGCTTACAAAGCCGTACACCCTCGCATCACCATGTTGGTGGGCGGTGGCAAAGTGCGCCCTGAAAGCGGCGGAACCGATCGGGTTTTTGTATTTCAACCATCAGCTGGCTTGGAAGTTAATGTTTTTCAATGGTTTCGGGTAGGAGCGGAAGGTGGTTATCGCATTGTAGCAAATGAAAATCTGCCTGGACTCAAAGCTTCTGACCTATCAACGCCTTTCGCGCAGGTGGATTTACGCTTTGGTTTCTCCTGGGGACGGTAAGGCTTTATAAAATTGTTATTGGTTATTTGGAAAAAAATAGAACCAAATAACCAATAACCAATTAAATTTTTCAAAAATCTTTAACTAACTGACGAATAAAGCTTTGGTCGTTACGTAAGTCATATCCAAATCCATTTACCACCGCAAAGCCCGTTTCTCCATTCCTTTGTAAAACAAAATTCGGGTTGCGCCAAAGCCTGATTTCGTTGTTGGCAGACTCGCTGGTTTTCAGTAAGTTAAGCGGGAAAGGCTTTTTAGTGGTTGGAAGTTCTCGCAAACGCACGTCCGTATAACCCTGCGCCAAAATCAGCGGAACATCCAGTTCTTTTAGCGCTGCTATATTTTGCAAAACCGTAGGATACACCTTGCCCGGCACTGCCCGATAACCGCTGGCATCAATTTCATCGTATGCAGAAAAAATGGACATATCGCCAAATTCTGTAATGGAAGGTTTGGAGGCGTAGCCATATTGCAGCCAAGTATCGTCGCGCTTGTAGCCCAAGTCCATTACGTACCATTTACCCTCGTATTCTACCTGTGCACCGCGCACAATCAAATCAAAAACCCCGACATTATCATTGAATGGAATGGCATTGTACGCTGCAATATCCGTATTTTCATAACTCTTGTCGGCAATCGCTTCAAAAACCGCCAGGAACAACATGTAATGCAAGCGCCGGATTTCCTGTTTTTCAGGATCATTTTCATTTAAACCACACTCTATCAGTATAGTACGCGTGCCCCATTTTTGAATATTATCGCCAAAAGCGCGGGGTTCAAAGGTATCATCGTAGCGCCCGACTTTACCTGGCAAATAGGGCTGTACCATTTTATTCATCAGACCGATCATCTGCATGGCGTCGCCGCGTTTTTCGCTGATGTCTTTTTCTACATTAAAAGCGGGTGCTAAAAATGAAAAAGTTGCAATTTTAACTCGCTGATCCCCAACATAATAGCGTCCTTGATCGTGCAAATTGAATCCCCAATCGGCATTCAATTCATCCCGTACCCGTTTTAAGGTTTGAGATTCAGGACATTGCAAACGCATTGCATCCCGATTCAGGTCAACGCCCAGGGCATTTCGCCGCTGAAAACGCTCGGCACCGTCGGGATTGAGCATGGGCACGAAAGTAAGCGTCATGCTACTCAATATTTTTTGCCGATATTCATCAAATTCATCGCCGCTGCGGCTGAAAAAATTGAATAAATCCATAATCGCCATCGTCGCGGTCGATTCGTCGCCGTGCATTTGACTCCACAAAAAAACCTGCGTCGGACCAGTGCCCAGGCTCACCTTATAAATGGCGCGCCCTTCAATGGATTCGCCCGCTTTGCTCACGCTGAACGGCGCTTTCAGGCGCTGAATGAGCGGCACAATCGTGGCGTGCTTAAAGCGGCGCGTTTTGATGGTCGGTTCTTTAAACGTATTATAAGAATCGTAAAACTGTTTATACCGTTTTTCCGCATCATTCAATCGCTGCCGAATCAGCAGGGGATGAGGCTCCCCGGAAGCATCGGAAGTATCTGGAAGGGTTTGATTTCTGCAACTGGAATAAACCAGCATCATCGCAATAACAAGCAAAGAGCGTATGGTCAGCATGTGTTTGGATTTAAACCTAAAGTTATAAAGGAGAAACGGTCGGAAGGTTGAAATAAGTATGATTTTTCGCTTGTTAGCCTTTTTTATAAAAGGAGACGCCCATATCGCGCATTAAATCCTGCAATACCTTGAAGCCCACCGGTATGAATGGCGAGTAAGGTGCTGCCGGGCGGGAAAAAATCTTTTTGAATCATATCAAACAAGCCAAAAAAGAGCTTGCCGGTGTAAATCGGGTCGAGCGGAATGCCAAATGTTTGTTTAAATTGATTGATAAAATCGATCAGTTCCGATGAAAATTTGGCGTAGCCGCCGAAGTGATAATCGGTTTGGATATGCCAATTGTTGTAAATGTCACAGCCTAAAGGCTGTGCTACGTAACCTTTCAATACCGAAAAACCAATCGCTTGGCTTTTTCCATTTAATCCTGATACGACGCCCGCCAAGGTGCCGCCGGTGCCACATGCCACGGCGATATAATTTGGGAAGGTAATTAATTGATTTTCAATTTCTTTTACAATTTCTGCGCAGCCTTTTAAAGCCAGTTCATTCGTGCCGCCTTCGGGAATTAAATAAAATTCCCCAAATTCTTGAGTAAGCCATTCTATAAAATCTGGTTCATTTTTTTGTCGATAAGTGGTTCGATCTACATAATGCAATTGCATTCCATATGCCTGACAAAACTGTAAAGTAGGATTCAAAGGCAAGGTTTCCTCGCCGCGTACGATTCCAATCGTTTGAAAATCAAATACTTTCCCAGCTTCGGCGACCGCTGCGAGGTGGTTGGAAAACGCACCGCCGAAGGTGAGCAAAATGCTCAGCCCCCGGCGGCGTGCTTCGTACAAATTATATTTCAGTTTGCGCCATTTGTTGCCACAAAAAGCGCTGTGTTCGTCGATTCGCAATAAATCATCGCGTTTGACCAGCAAGCGGATGCTTTTGTCCATCAACCAATCCGATTCTAATGTTTGAATCGGACTTGGCAGGTGCTCATCCAGCAGCGGATGAATTGTTGATTGTTGATTGTTCATTGCCGATTGAAAGTATAAAATTTGGCTGAGAATCAACAATTATTAATCAACAATTAACAATCATTTATCCTACGTTGCGTCAAAGGATTTTGGACCTTCGTGTTCGTACAATCCTTTTTCATGATCCAATTCCTCTTCTTTATGTGGGGTATTTAGTACCTTGACAAAGAAGTAAATGGTAAAGATCGTCACCGTTATATTGGCGAACAGATACATGGCTAATGCAGATGAACTCATGATGTAAACCTCCCTTCTTTTATACGTTTACGATAAGCAACACTAACTAATACGGCAACGCCGATCCACATTGCAAGCAACAATCCGCGTGCAAATTGCACCTGCCAGGGATAATCGCCGGTGAGCTTCGCCCAAATATCTGGCAAACTGCCAATAAACACGAAGCCTAGCAGCAGAGGGGTTACGTATTGAATAATATATTTAAAAACAGTTGGAATGCGAATATCTGCCCCTTTGTTGATCTCCGCCCAACCTTTGTCCATACCAAAAATCCAGGCAAATAAGATGGTTTCAAATAGGGCAAATATCACCAATGACACTGTTCCTGCCCAATAATCATATTCATCAAAAGCGCCTTGCTTGAAATAAAGCACGGTTGGCAAACCTAAAATTAAAATCGCTCCACCAAATGTCCAAGCTGCACGCTCCCGTCTCCAGCCAAACTCGTCTTGTAAAAAACCCATTACTGGCGTACCCATTGCTAATGAAGAAGTGATACCTGCAAAAAATAATAAACCAAACCAGAATACGCCCGCTATAACGGCTAGAACCGGACCCCATTGCTGGAATAGATAAGGTAAAGTACGGAAACCTAAACCTAAACCGCCCACTTCGCTTACCAGTTTTTGCATACCATCAATACCAAAATAACCGACGGTAATTGGAATAATAATAGCTCCGCCGAGTACCACTTCTACAAATTCATTCATCCAGCCGGCACTCATTGCATTGAGCGCTACATCGTCTTTTTCTTTCAAATAAGACGCATAGCATTGAATACTACCCATTCCTACTGATAAGGTGAAGAATATCTGCCCGGCAGCTGCCAGCCACACTGTTGGATTCCAGATGGAACTAAAATCGGGTGTCCAGAGGTAGTTCAAACCCACTGTTCCAGCGTTGATTGCACCATCTTGCCCCTCTTTCAAAGTGATAGCCCTGATTGCCAGCACAATACCAAATAGAATCAACAAAGGCATTCCAATTTTGGCTACTTTCTCTACACCACCACTCAAACCCCGCGATAAAATCCAGGTATTCAAGAACAAGCAAAGCAACCAGAAGATGACTGCTTCATAAGGGATGCCCGTTGTGGTAGTCGTAATATCCGTATAATTGTCAAAAAAAGAAGCGACATCTGCTTGACTCATCGGGCTAAAAGTGCCCACAATCGAGTGCCAGATGTAAGCTAAAGTCCAACTCTCCAGGTAGCAATAATAAGCTGCCACCGCCAGGTTGGTAAAAATACCAAATACCCCGATGTACTTCCAAAACTGCTGCTTCGTCATCGAATCGAGAATAAAAGGCGTACTGTGATGACCATATTTGCCACCAAAACGCCCCATCGACCATTCCACAAACAAGAGTGGAATACCCATTAGCAGAAAACAAACCAGATAAGGAATGATAAACGAGCCGCCACCATTCTGAATGGCTTGCACCGGGAAGCGCAGGAAATTGCCCAAGCCAACGGCGTTGCCCGCCATCGCCAGTACCAACCCCACGCGCGAACCCCAGGATTCTGTATTCGTTGACATACGTTTGCTAAGTTAATTGATTCGTTAATAGTTGAAAATCAGGTGTTAAATTAAATTTTGGTAAACTAAAGGTTAAGTCAATATTATTCGGCTTTAAAGGTATAAACTTTGCATTGGATTTCACCCAATTTTCAACGGAAAAATAAAAGGAGGCAAGTGCGAATACAGCTCAAAAATGCAGGGCAGCAACACATTCTAACAGCAGGAAAAATCAACTCAAAATGTCATTAATTTAAACTACGTTTCAAATAAACCTTTGATTCATAGATTTTTGCAGATTAAAAGGCTTAGCTAAGTACTTACTCATATCGAAAAATATTATTTTAAACAGGGCAATTCGCTGATGCCATAAAAACTTGATCAACGGATTTGTCCCATTACCGATTATTTTTTCTACCGATAATTTGTCCCGCTGGGACAGCATAAAAACCAAACTTAAGATCCTAGGCTCCGTTTGTTTCGCAGCATCCGCCGCTTGCTCGATTCGAGCAGCGGTAGCGTGCCCGCGGGATGGGTTATCGGTAGGTCTGGCTTTACTGATAATTATATCAAAATTGAAGCGCCGCTGGTGGAGGCTTTGTTGAATGAAATGGTGGAAGTGGAGTTGTTGGATTTTTCAAAAGAAGGGAATGTGGCGGTAAAGCTAAATCGTTTTGAGACGATACATTTATAAGCTGTATCATCTCAATAGTCGGATTTGATATTTTATTATAAATTCAACCAATACGTCAGCTTCGCTACCACGGCTCTATTCTTCACTGTGAAATCCGTGCCGGCGTAATTGTCCGTATAAACCAAAAAGAAATCGGATACTGGCGCGAAACGCCATTGCAATCGGGCATTGATATTTAAATTTTCAATCTGGTCATTATATTGAATGAAAGTTGTTAAGAATAAGCTTTTTGTAAATGTAAAGTCAATGCGTGGACCAATTAAAAAGAGTCCTGTTTGTGCATAGGGCTTAGGCAAATCAATATAAGTATAATCATAACTCAATGCAATCAGTCCATAAGGCTGAAAGCGGTAGGTAAATGCGCCATTCAAGCCATAGCGATAGCCATTGGCGAATTCACCACCGAAGGGCTGTACATTGAACGAAAACCTGGGGCGCTGGTCGGATCGATAGGATAGAGAAGCGTAGGTAAAATTGAAGCCAGTTTGTCCTGGCAAAGGTGTTGCGCCAGAGCGCGAGGGGTCAAAGTCACTCAATAAATACACATATTCATTGGTAATCTCGGCATACAACTCGGCGGTATTGCTCAACTGAGCTTCCCACGATAGCTCAATGCTTCGGTCTGTATTGCCGAAGCCAGGTGTCCAGAGTGCATTGTATTCCAATCTGATGCTGTGTTGATTCAGCACTTTGTTGCGTGGATAAAAATAAATTTGGGCTTGCGGACCAACCGCAAAAAAATTGTTGCGAGGTACGAACCCTACAGCAGGTGCGTAATTTTTTCCAACCCAATAGTGCTGCCAACTTACACTAAATTTATTGACCCGATATTCCAGGTTGGTGCCGTGAGCAAATTGCTCGTTTGCTTTTTCGGGTGTAAATGCTTGATGATAAAAGGTTTTGCCAAACCAACGATTATCCGCTGAAGCAAGGTTATAATCTAAGCCAAGCACCCGATCAAAACGCGTCGCATCTGCCCTGTTTTCTGCCTGGGCAAAATCTTGTTTGTTCACAAAAATAGCGCCGAGATTCGAGCGTGTCGCAATTTTTCTTTGCAAGGCAGCCACGGTATAATTATAACTCGGCAAACCATTGTCTTCGTCTTTTGCCGCTTGCATGTTCAGCAAGCCCACCCGCCAGTTGTTATCCAGCTTTCCGCTCAGGCGTGCGCCAAATAAAATTGGGTTAGCAATATTTTGTCCTGTTGAAGTATCTACGGAAACGCCAATCCGGCGCGAAAAGAAAGGATTGATCTCTGCATTGCCAAAAGAACCAAATAGATCAGCATTTTCTAAAAAGAATTGACGGCGTTCGGGAAAGAAGATTTCAAACCGATCGCTGTTGATAACTTGCTGATCTACTTCCACTTGCGAAAAATCAGGATTCACTGTTAAATCCAAATTCAAACCCGGCGTCACTGCAATTTTCGCGTCGCCGCCAATATCCCAGCCGTAGCGAGCATCTTTTTCACCTTTGGAAAAATCTTGCGCCGAATTGCCCGTGAGGTAAGGAATGAGGGAAACACTGGAGCCTCCAGTTTGTAAAGGTTCTTCAAATAAAATTTGTCCGGTGAAAGCTAAATTGGCAATCAATTGATTTTGAGGAATTCGATTCCAAATTACTTGCGTATTTGATTGTGTATCAAAGCGATAGCAATTAAAACGCCACTCCTGAGCGCCTTCTTTAAAACGCAAAGTGGTAAAAGGAATGGCTAACTCACACGTCCAATATCCATCGTGAATTTTAGAAACACCGCGCCATTTGTTATCCCAAGAATCATTCCAATCGGTATCAAAATCTTGACAACCGTTGGACAGCAATGCTTCCCGCAAAACGCCGTATGGATTGGTGCCAAACATGAAGGCATTGGTGCGGTCATTGAAACAGTCAAGCAAAAAAGTAATATTATCGCTGCCGCCAGCACGAAAATCCCGGCGCAATGAAGGAATAATATAGTTGCTTTGGGGGGACTCACATTTAGCAGCGATGTAAAGAAAATGATCGTCGTAGGTGAAAAAAAACCGCTGTTTGCAAAGTAGCACGTACCGTATCAGAAGGAAAATATTCCCAAAAATCGGTGGCTGGCGTACCTGCAAACCAGGCTTCTTCATCTAAAATGCCATCCAAATGGATGGGTTGACTTGTTTTTTTTACAACGATGGGCGGCTGCTCATCAATTGGATCATTCGCAAATATTGGCGTTGCGACAACAAAAAACAGCAGCAGGATATACGTAAGGTTTTTCACGATTCCATTTTTAGGCAGGGCAAAATTAGCTGAAATGAGGAATTGTCAAAAACAGAAAATAAAAATTATTAAGTGTCGAGAGGTTGAAACAGTTATTGCTTTTTTTGCCAGTGTAAGTACATAATGGATGCCGCCAAATGATTAGCGATTGGCAGTTTCTCTCCTTACTCTTGTAGCAATTCAGACAAGTTCAATTGCAATCCAGGTAAGACTTCACCGCCATCTAATTGTTTGGTAAAAGGAACCACCTGCCTCTCCTTATCTGCCTCAAACACAAAAGTTTGCCGTTCGTAAGGATCAATCAACCACGCCAGGCGGCAGCCCAATTCCATAAATTCCATTATTTTTTCTTGAATCCGTTCTACGTTATCATTCAAAGAGCGCAGTTCAAAGGTAAAATCCGGTACAATCGGGATGAATTTTTGTTTTTCTTTTTTAGAAAGGGCGTTCCATCTTTCTTTTAAAAGCCAGGAGCCATCTGGTCCATATTCCGCTCCAGTAGGGAGTTTGTAGCCAGTAGAAGAATCGAATGCTATACCTGACTTATTTTTTCTACTCCAAATTTCCAATTCTGTACTTAATACTAAATTCCATCGTCCAGTTTGACCGCCTGTTGGTGACATAAGAATGATTTGACCTCCCGCGTTGCGTTCTATTTTTAAATTCCGATTCAGTTGGCAAAATTCAAAAAACTCGTCATCCGTCATGCCCTTGCCGGGAAGACTTAATGTAATAATACCCTCTTGTAAACCAACTGCCGCCGTCATTTTTCAACAAATTTAATGAAAAAAGCCGAGTTTTTTAATTACATATTCCGCCGGTACTGCCCGCCCACCTCGTACAGCGCGTGTGTAATCTGCCCCAGGGTGCAGTGCTTCGTAGCTTCCATCAGCGCGGCAAAAATATTTTCATTATTCAAAGCGGCTTGTTGCAATTGTTTTAAAGCTCGAGGTGCAATGTCGGTTTTCGCTTGGTGCAGGCGGTCGCGTGTGCGAATTTGATTTTCCTTTTCGGCTTTCGTCGAGCGAATCACTTCCTGCGGAAGAATAGTCGGCGAGCCTTCTTTACTTAGGAATGTATTCACACCAATGATTGGTAATTCTCCATTATGTTTAAGTGTCTCATAATAAATGCTTTCCTCTTGAATTTTGCCACGTTGGTACATCGTCTCCATTGCGCCAAGTACGCCGCCGCGCTCGGTAATCCGGTCAAATTCTAACAAAACCGCTTCCTCCACTAAATCGGTCAATTCTTCAATAATAAATGCGCCTTGTAGCGGATTTTCATTTTTTGCCAAACCCAATTCATGATTTATAATCAATTGAATCGCCATTGCGCGACGTACACTTTCTTCGGTCGGAGTAGTGATAGCTTCATCGTAAGCATTGGTATGCAAGGAGTTACAATTGTCATAAATGGCATATAAAGCTTGCAAAGTCGTGCGAATGTCGTTGAACGAAATTTCCTGTGCGTGCAGCGAGCGACCGCTGGTTTGAATATGATATTTCAACATCTGACTGCGCTCGTTCGCACCGTACTTCTGTTTCATCGCTTTTGCCCAAATGCGCCGCGCCACGCGCCCGATAACCGCGTATTCTGCATCCACGCCATTCGAGAAAAAGAAGGATAGATTTGGAGCGAAATCGTCAATATGCATGCCCCGGCTGAGGTAGTATTCCACAAATGTGAAGCCATTCGACAGCGTGAACGCCAATTGGGAAATCGGATTCGCCCCCGCCTCGGCAATGTGATAGCCGGAAATGGACACCGAATAGAAATTGCGAACCTTATTTTGAATAAAATATTCCTGCACATCGCCCATGAGCTTCAACGAAAATTCCGTACTGAAAATACAGGTATTCTGCGCTTGATCTTCTTTTAAAATATCAGCTTGCACTGTGCCGCGCACTGCTGCCGATGCTTTGGCTTTCAGTTGATTGTAAATGGCTGGTTCTAAAACCTGATCGCCGGTTAAGCCCAGCAATAACAGCCCCAAACCGTTGTTGCCTTTCGGCAAATCGCCTTCATAATTTGGTCTGGGTAAATTTTTATCATCGTACAATTCCTTCAACTTCGCTTCCACCAGATGCTCCAAGCCATTTTCACGAATATACATTTCGCACTGCTGATCAATCGCGGCATTCATAAAAAACGCGCAGATCGTCGCCGCCGGACCATTGATCGTCATGGAAACCGAAGTCCTCGGATCGCATAAATCAAAACCGGAATACAATTTTTTGGCATCATCCAGACAGCAGACGCTCACGCCAGAATTACCAATTTTACCATATATATCTGGACGATAATCAGGGTCTTCGCCGTATAAGGTCACCGAATCAAACGCCGTGCTCAAACGATTGGCAGGCATACCGTAAGATAAATAATGGAAACGCCGGTTCGTACGCTCTGGACCGCCCTCGCCCGCGAACATCCGCGTGGGGTCTTCCTCCTTGCGCTTGAACGGGAACACGCCCGCCGTGTACGGAAATTCGCCTGGCACATTTTCTTGTAAAGACCAGCGCAAAATCTCGCCCCAATCTTTAAACTTCGGCAGCGCTACCCTTGGAATGCGCGTGTGCGAGAGTGATTTCGTGAACGTCGGCACGCGAATTTCCTTGCCGCGCACCTGATACACGTACTCATCCGCCGCGTACGCCGCTTTTTTATTTTCCCAAGATTCAATTATTTTTTTGCAATGTCCATCCAAATCACGCTCTACTTCCTGGTATAAATTTTCTAAATTTTGGAGGTTGGGCAATTTGGAAGTTTCCGCGGCTTGTCCGACTTCCGACTTCCGACTTCCGACTTCTTTAACCGTTTCAATGGCTTGTTTTAATCCAAAAAGCTTACGGGCAATTTCAACTTGCTTTTCCACCCATTCGTCGTAACGGCGGTTGTTTTCAGAAATTTCCGACAGGTAACGCGTGCGGGCAGGCGGAATGATGTAAATTTTTTCTGACATGCCTTCATTGCCGGACCTCGCCGATTGCAAATCGGCGCTACCAATTTTATCCATCACCATCTGATACAACTGATTCATACCGGGGTCGTTGAATTGCGAAGCAATCGTACCAATCACCGGCATTTCTTCTAAGGGCTTATCCCACAATTGATGATTGCGCTGATACTGCTTCCGCACGTCCCGCAGGGCATCCAACGCACCGCGTTTATCAAATTTATTGATGGCGATCACATCCGCAAAATCCAGCATATCAATCTTTTCCAACTGCGTCGCCGCGCCGTATTCGGGGGTCATCACGTACAGGCTCACATCGCTGTGGTCGGTAATTTCGGTATCCGATTGACCAATACCGGAAGTTTCCAGAATAATCAAATCGTATTTTGCCGCTTTTAGAATATCCACCGCCGATTGCACGTGCTTGGACAATGCCAGATTGCTCTGCCGCGTCGCCAGCGAGCGCATATAGACGCGCGGGTGGTTCACGGAATTCATGCGAATGCGATCGCCGAGCAAAGCCCCGCCGGTCTTGCGTTTCGACGGGTCCACCGAAATTATTGCAATCGTTTTATCTTCAAAATCCAGCAAAAAGCGCCGGATCAATTCATCCACCAAACTCGATTTTCCTGCACCGCCGGTTCCCGTAATGCCCAATACAGGGACGTTTCCTGCCCCCCTCTGTCCCCCCCGGTGGGGGGATGCGCTCGCTCCTCCTCCTTGGGAGGAGGCTGGGAGGAGGTAAGGACGAATTTCTTTTTCGTACAATTCAGGATTGTTCTCCGCCACCGAAATCAAGCGCGCAATCGAATTCGGATTTTTTTGCAAAAAGTGCGACAATTCGCCATTTACACTGAATCCGACCGGAAAATCACATTGCTTCAAGACATCATTAATCATGCCCTGCAAACCCATTTTCCGACCATCGTCGGGCGAGTAAATCCGAGCAATCCCGTAATTTTGCAACTCCTCAATTTCCGAAGGAAGGATGGTTCCACCGCCTCCACCAAATAACTTGATATGCCCCGCACCACGTTCTTTTAGAAGATCATACGCATATTTAAAAAACTCCACGTGTCCACCCTGATACGACGTAATGGCGATGCCTTGCACATCCTCCTGAATAGCAGTGTTCACAATTTCCTCCACGGAGCGGTTATGTCCCAGGTGAATAATCTCGGCGCCGGAGCTTTGCAGAATGCGCCGCATGATGTTAATGGCAGCGTCGTGCCCGTCAAAAAGAGAAGCCGCTGTGACAAGGCGCACCTTGTTATTCGGTTGGTAAGGCGCAATTGGTTCCATCCGTTACGAAGCTTTTTAAGAAGTCGGAAGTTGGAAATCAGAAGTCGGAAAACCGCACTTGCTTCAACACCTTCCTTCCGTTGATAATTGGTTTCTAAAATTTGGTTACGACTGAGTTCGAGGGCAAAAATACAAATTTTTGTACCTCAACATAAGACAATGCAGAACGAATGTTTGTTTCGGAAGCCAAACGAACTCAATGGGAATTTTTTTGTAATATTGTAAGATGGAACACAGATTTCCACGGGTGCGACGGATTGTCACGGATTATTTCATCCGTCCAAATTATAATAAAATTGGTTGAATTATGATAGATAACACTGTTTATATGGGAGTGAACGCGCCAAAAGCCCATCAGCGCATTATCGGCTTGCTGATGACGAGTTTAGGTAATTTGTACTATCGGGAAGAAAAAATCTCCTACGAACCTTTTGTGGAAACCATGATTGACGAAGGAAAGACCAGCCCCACGCCCGATGTACTACTCTACGACCACGCCAACAAGCGCAATGTGGTTATCATTGAAATTTCAACCAATACGGGTGCTAAAAAAGATTTTGAAAAAGTAATAGAATTGGTAAATGATTATGAAGTGAGTGAAGGATTTGTTTATAATTATGATAAAAATACCTGGCTGAAATATCAACTTGGCGTGGGAGAAATAAGTGAAAACGCTTCGTTTTGCGAAGCGATTGGCTATGATTTAAAAGACTTCCTGCGTTAAAAAATCTGCGTACATCTGCGCGGTCATTTGCGAAAATCTGCGAGAAATATGACTGAAAATCCAAATAAAATACAACGGCTACAATTAGAAAACTTCACCTGCTTTGAGCGGGCGGATTTGGAATTTTCGCCGGGCATCAACATTTTCATCGGGGAGAATGGAACAGGGAAAACGCACTTGTTGAAGGTGATGTATTTTTTAAGATTTTACACTAGTAGTAGCAGTAAAATAAAACCTATAAATGAGTTATTTGGTGTAGATGTGTATAAATTAAGACGGAATACCACTTTTTCTTTACAAGCTAAAATCGAGAGTTTTAATGAAAATATTTTTTCTCTACATTATCCTCTTTCATCATTGGAAGTGAAAAATGCTTTTGAAATTTACACAAATTTGGAAGAACAGGAATTACCAAATATAGATAGTCTTTTTATTCCTGTAAATGAAATATTGTCCTGGCAAAAAGGATTTGCATCATTATATTTAAGAAGAGAGGTGAGTTTTGATCGATTATACTTAGATATAGCTTTAGCTTTAGGTTTAGGCATTTTAAAAAATAGCGCTTTAGAAGAAGCTAAAAAACTAGCTCAAGAAATCCGCAAAGCCATCAAAGCCGAGGTTTTCCAGCGCGACGAGCGTTTTTATTTCAAATTTGATGATTTAGATACGGAATTGGAAGCGCCCGTCGTCGCGCAAGGCATCAATAAACTCGGTCAACTTTATTATTTAATTTTAAACGGCTCCCTCACCAAAGATACCATCCTTTTCTGGGACGAACCGGAAACGGGTTTGAATCCAAAATACATTAAGGTTGTAGCGCAGTTTTTGCAAACCCTTGCCAATGCTGGCGTGCAAATTTTTGTGGCGACGCATGATTATTTGTTGACGCATTATTTGTCATTAACCGCCGAGTATCGCGAGCAAACCCAGGCACCTGATATGAAGTTTTTTGCATTATATAAAGGTGAAAACGGCACTGAAATTGAACCAGGCGCGACGCTGGCGGAGATTCAAAATGATGCGATTTTAGAGGAATATGCGGCGATCCATGATATGCAATTGAGATTGTATCAAAAGCAATTTGAAAAAATTTAAGTATGAAGCAAACCCTGGTTGATGAAAAATCTGGATTGCAATTTGAATTTGAGGACGAGCAATGGCAGCTTTTTGAGCAATATGATACTCATCCTAATGTTAAGAAGGCAGGTTCAGCAGGTTTGAGCTGCATTGATATTATAGGTATTCATCAAAATAAACGTGTTTTTTTAATTGAATGTAAAGGTTTCAAGAATCGGCGTCCCGAAGAATTAGAAAAGATTGAGCAGCGTTTGTTAATGGATTCTAATAAAATAGTACCTATTGCAGAGGAGTTTTTACAAAATGTAAAGGATTCATTACTATTTCTTCATTTTTATGCTGCGCGTTTAAAACAAGAAAACTGGACGGATTGTAAAACTTATTTGTTGGATATCCAAAAAGAAATTCATTTAGTGCTGTGGTTAGAATTGGACCAATCGTATCCAAAAATTCCCAAAGGACGTATTTCCTTAATAAAAGAGATAATCCGTAGTGCAATTGTAAAAAAGACCAAATGGCTCACTACAGATTCAAAAGTATTAGTGGCAGGTTTTTCAGAAACGCCACCCGATGTTGAAGTTAAAACGATATAATATTCCAGCATTATAAACTCACTGATACTGAATATAAATCGGCTTTGGTGTGAATTGTAATAACTCCTGCGGCGTATATAATTCATTGCTGCCTTTGGAATCATTGTAATAAAATATTTTAAATCCAGTGAATTGGATGGGCTGCCGATAAATGTATTGCTTCCAGGTAGCTTCTTTTAAAACCTGACTACCAAATCCGTCCATATCAATAACGATCTGCACTTCGGGCACAGTTTTAATATCTTTATAATTTTTTATCATGTCTTTTGTAAAACGATGCACGACTAAAATTTTTGGCGGAATTTTATTTTCTTCTACGATTTTCACCAGTGAATCTATTACATCGTTGATATCAGCTGCATCATAACTGCCAATGCTCGTGCCAGGTCGCTTGCCATTTTTCATCGAAAACTCCGGGTCAATGCCGAGGTGAACCGTGGGCATTTTCAAATACGATTTTAACTCGTGTACTTCCGTGCGTATATTGCTATGTCCTACTTGGATATCCAAAAAAGTAAGTGCATTTATTTCTTTCGACCAATTCAGAACCGTGTCGATTTGATGAAATGGCATGCGCAGCCGATACTTGGCACCCGCGCCAGGCTTGGGTTGCGCCGTTACCGCAATGTAGTGCAAGGCAGGAACGACGGGCGTAAGGCTATCGGCAGCTTCCCACCGAGCAACTTCTTCTTTCAATTTCGCAAACATTTCTGCTTTTGGCAAAGCACCCAAAATACCCATTTGCTTGCTGTACAAATTGCCATAATAAGCGACCACCCGATTGAATGGCAAAATCGCCCCAGGCAATGGATACGCGGTTTTTGGGGGCCACCTGCCAGTGGTATCGCCGTTGGCAAGTTGGCGCATCAGCGAATCATAAAGCACCGTATCCAATGCTGACACAACGCGCTGTTTATCAGTAGAGTCGGCAGTATTTTGTTCGGCAATGGGAAATTGATTATTGGCGGCTTCCTGCTGCGTACAATGAATGCCCGTCCAAATGAGCAATAGGAGAATGGCGTAGATTGTGATTTTCATAAGATGTTGATAGAACGAAAACGTTGTTGGGAAGTTCTTTAAACGAAAGCGATTGTATTAAATTTTTCAAAATAAAAAGAATGATATCAAATTTGAGATGTGAAAAAGTAAATAGCAAAATTTAAAAACTTGAAAATCAATTAGTTGCAAAAAAGTGTGCCATCATCCCGGTTTAACATTAAAAAAAAATCTAATTTTTATAAAAAAAGAAAGACCATGCCTGATTGAATTGAAAAAACTTCATTCTCTCAGAAAAGCGCGCTTACCGCCTGTTTTTTCCATCAACATTACATCTTTTATAATAATATTGTGCGAAAAAGCTTTACACATATCATAAATGGTCAGTGCGGCGATGCTAGCGCCCACCATAGCTTCCATTTCGACCCCTGTTTTGGCGGTCACAGTTGCGGTGCAATCTATTACAATTTCTTGATTATCGTTAACTTGAATATCAATCTGGCAATTTTCCATTCCAATCGGATGACACAGCGGAATCAATTCACCCGTTCGTTTGGCAGCCATAATGCCCGCCAATATCGCCGTTTGAAAAACCGGACCTTTTTTAGTATGAATGTCATCCTTTTCTAACAAATCCAGAACTTCCGGTGGCAAAAGCACTACACTTCGCGCGCGCGCCAGTCGCCGGGTCGCTATTTTTTCACCAACATCCACCATGGAAGGGTTGCCTGCGTCGTCTAAATGTGTAAAATGTGCTGCCATTATGATACTTGAATGTCGGTTAACAAAATACTGCTAACGGCATTTGAATGGCTGTCAGCAGTATTTGTAAATGAATTATCGAATAATTGAAATATCGCCTTCATATAATAGCACTTCATTATCAATAAAACGAACCTCTGCCATGTAAGTATAAACGCCGACGCCCAGCACTTTGCCATTGAACAAGCCATTCCAACCTGCGCTTTCCTGATTCAGCGGCAGATTTGTACCTTCAAAGAGTAGATTACCCCAGCGGTCGAACACGCGCAATTTAGTAATAACTTCTGCCGCAGGTCCACCAAAAAGCGTAAAGCGATCATTCAAGCCATCATCATTGGGCGAAAAGGCATTGGGCACATAGATCGGGCGCACTTTATTCACGGTGATGGTAACTTCATCAGAAGCATCGCAATCGTCCTGGTTTCTAACGGTGACTACATACGTTGTTGTATTCACAGGGTTAGCAATTGGATTTGGACAATCCGTACACGACAAGCGCTCGGTGGGCGTCCATTCCCAAGTCACCGTTGCCGAATTTGCAATGGCTTGTAAATGAATAGATTCACCAAGATTGATGGTCGTGTCGAGTCCAGCATCAACAACCAAAGGCGGCGGCTGATTGATGGTAGCAGTAGTCGTATTCATACAACCTTCGGCGTCCTCGATGGTAATGGTGTAAGTGCCCGGCGCAACGCCGTTGAACGTCTCACTTGCTTGAAAAATACTGCCATCCCGACTAAATTCATAGGGCGGAACGCCGCCACTGCCCGCTACTGTGATTACGCCCGTAGAATCCCCATTGCAAATGACATCCACCGTTTGTGCTACATTTACAAAAACAGGCGCAGGCTCTGTAATTACAACTGTTCCTACAATAGTACATTGCAAACTATCTGTCACCGTCACCATATAGCTTCCATCTGCGAGATCCGTGATCGTTTCTTTATTTTGCCCGTTGCTCCAGGCGTAGGTGTATCCCCCTACACCGCCCGCAGGTATGGCTGTTGCGCTGCCGTCCGTCAATCCATTGCAGCTCACATTTGTACTGTCAAAAGTTAATTGTAAAGGTGGATGATCTTCCATTAAAAAATCAAAGCTACCCACGCATAAGTTGGCGTCTTGCACCTCCACACGATATGTGCCTGCGCGCAAGCCCATCAAGGAATTTGCACTTTGAAAACCGCGTCCATCCTGCCAATTGTATTGGTAGGGTCCGCTGCCATTGGTGACTACCACTTGTATGGAGCCATCGGAGCCGCTGTTGCAACGTGGTGGCGTGACCGCCTGAACGCTTGGGTCGAGGGTTAGTTCTAATTCCCGAACAGCAATGGCGAGTGTTGTATCACAATTATTGGCATCTCGCACCACGACAGCATAATCACCTCTTGGAATGCTGGCTAAATTATTGTTATTTGTAAAACCTTGATTTTGCCAATTGTATTGATAGGGAGGCGTACCACCGCTTATTGCTAAAGTGACTGCCCCATCCATTCCACCGCCGCAGGTAGGTCTGGTGATTTGCACGTCAAACGTTCTCGGAGGTGGACCCGTGACGTTGAACGTAAGCGTGGTATCGCAGGTTGCCTGGTCGGTGACGGTAACAGTGTACATGCCAGGTGACAAATTGTTTAAATCTTCCGTAGTGGTACTATCGCCCCACAAATAACTATACGGTGCATAGTTTGTAGCAATGTTCAAGTCAATCGAGCCATCATCCGATCCTGGACAAGTCAAATTTTTGATCACCCCACTCGCTGCGCTGAAATGATCCGGGCAGCATTCTATCAAGACGGTACCAACTTTTGTCACAAAGCAACCCCGATCAGTCTCTACGGTTAAAACGATGGATTTCAAACCTGCTTTTTTAAAACTAACGGCGTGTGGTCCCTTGCCCGTAGCGGTTTGTACGCTTGCATCCGGACCAAAATTCCACTGCCAACTTGTAATTGTTCCTACAAATGAAGACGCATCGGTAAACGTAATGGGTCTGCCCACGCAAGTACTCGGCGCATCCGTTTTAAAATCTGCCGTTGGACCAAGGAAAGTGCCTGTACCGCCAAATTCAATTCTAAAACCACCTCCCGATTGGCTGAAATTATTGATAAGCAGTGCATAGCTTTTGCCAGCTTCCATATTCACAGGTGCAACAAAATTATTAGATCCCGTTTGACAGCCGCATGTTTCGCCATTATCTCTTTCGCCGTCCTTCAAACCCGTTACACCTGTGCAACGTTGCCAACTACTTAAAGGATCTCCTACATTTTCACCTGCAGCCATACAACGAATGTCACGCTTATTAGCACAATTGTCAATGCCGCTGGTTAATTCATATAAGACAAAATCTATATCATCCACTGGATTAAGCGGGAAAATGGAAAAGGTCAAGGTGCCAGGGTCTTTACAAGTCCATTTGTACCAAGTTGATCCTGATTCGGTTAATGGACAGCTCGATCCACTACACGACACATTGCCCACTTCATTGTTGTTTCTACCGGTACCTGAAAGAAAACCTACACTAAAAGGCTGCTTATCACATAGCACTACCGCCGTCTCACAGTCGCCATCGGCTTTGGGCACTTCGTTAAAATTATTCACACAAAATTGAAACGTACCAGTATTGCCATTGCGAGCACCGATGCGAATGTAATACGTTTCGCCTACAACCAGTTGATTGGCAATGACTTGCACGGAATTTCTGCCTGTCGCATCTGAAATACAAGCCACTTCGGTCAAGCTACCACAAGTACCCCCATACAATCCTAACTGCGGATTGCGTAGCGTACCTCCCTGATTGAAAGCTGTATTGCCAATTAAGTTAATACTCACGCTGGTGCCCACTGCCACAAAAGAAAACCAAACATCTCGCGAAGTTTGGCTTTGTGGAAAGCAGCGCGCCAATACCTGTGATGATTGCGTCGCACTCACCGTCGTATAGGCGGCATTCGCAGAGCAATAGTCCGAGGGGTCTGGTATAGCAATTGCATTGACGCATTCATTATTTGCGGGTTGAGCAAAGAGTGCACCTGCGCACAAAAGGAATACAAGGATAGCTGTGTAGCGAAGCTTCATAGTTGAATTCAATTTTTTTTCCAGATGATTCTAAATTCGGTTTTTCGCTTTGAATTAAGGATGTAACCGAAACCATTGGATAAACGAACCATGTTAAAAAATGGCTCTTTCCAATGGCAGCACAGTTTTGAAAAGGACGTCCTTTTCCAGGAGGAGACAGTTACCAACTTTCAACAACAAGTTCTGGGAAAGCGCGGGTAATTTACAGTAAAAAAACGTTGCTTGTTGGGCAACCGACCAAAATTTAACGGGTATTAACCACAACGGATTGTACAAAATAGTTTGAAAAAAAGAATTTGTTCTCATTTTTGCACCCATCAAGTAACATTTAACTAAAAAGACGCATTCATACCAATAACCCGTTGGTTGTCAAAATGAAAAATTATATTCCAAATTTTATTACGCTACTCAATGCTTTCTTTGGCTGCCTGGCAGTTGTGTCCATCCTTGAAAACGAAATGCTGCTGGGAGCGCTGTGGCTGGGATTGGGCGCTGTGGCTGATTTTTTAGACGGCGCACTAGCAAGGTGGCTCAACGCCAAATCCGCTTTGGGCAAACAGCTTGATTCTCTGGCAGATATGATTTCTTTTGGGGTAGCGCCGGGTTTAATTTTGTATATTTTTTTAGCCGATGGTGGCAATGGTTTGGTTTGGAAAGCCACGCCAGCTTTTATTTTGACAATGGCAGCTTGTTTTCGCCTGGCAAAATTTAATATTGATCCGCGTCAAACTATTGGTTTTATTGGATTACCAACTCCAGCTTGTACGCTTTTTGTAATCGGTTTGGTTTTGATTGAACACTTTAATTCTTTTAATTTACAGCAGTTTATACATAATACCGTATTTTTATACAGTTGTACCGCAATATTGTCCTACTTAATGATTTCAGAAATTCCCATGTTTAGCTTCAAATTTGACCGATTGACATGGCGAGGCAATGAGATAAAATTTATCTTTGCGGCGGTGGCGGTCGCTTTAGCAATTATTTTTCGCGAAGCCGCGCCAGTTCTTATTATTTTAACTTATCTGCTTTTTTCAATTGTGCTTTCGCTTAATGAACGCGTTGGCAACATCAGCAAATAAACCAGTATGAAATTTATAGCCGAAATAGACATCATGCCTCACAAGGAACTGCTTGATCCTCAAGGAAAAACAGTTGCAAAAAACATGAAAAATGTGCACATCGAAGGCGTCGAAGACGTACGCATCGGCAAACACATCGTCATGAATTTGGAAGCGGAAAGCGAAGAAGCCGCCCGCACCACAGTGGAAACCGCCTGCCAGAAACTCCTGGCGAATCTGATTATGGAAAATTATCATTTTACCATTAAAGCGGCTGAATAGGTTCAACCTTTCAACCCTTCAACCTTTCAACCATTGCTTTACGTCGTACCCACGCCCATTGGCAATCTCGAAGACATCACCCTGCGCGCGCTGCGGGTGCTAAAGGAGGTGCAGGTGGTACTAGCGGAGGATACGCGTACCTCGCGGCGCTTGTTCGATCATTATCAGATTGAGACGCCGCTCAAGTCCTTTCATGCTTTCAATGAGCACGCCACCGTCAACAATTGGGTAGAGCAACTCAAAGGCGGTGCCACGATTGCCCTCATTTCTGATGCCGGTACGCCGGGTATTTCCGATCCTGGTTTTCTGCTCGTGCGCGCGTGCGTGCAGGCGGGGGTGAAGGTAGAATGTCTGCCGGGCGCTACTGCATTCGTGCCAGCGCTGGTGGCATCGGGTTTGCCTTGCGATCGCTTTCATTTTGAAGGATTCCTGCCGCATAAAAAAGGTCGGCAAACGCGGTTGCAATATTTGGCGAGCTTACCCAATACGTTTATTTTATATGAATCGCCGAATCGCCTGGTAAAGTGTTTGGAGCAGTTGATTGAATTTTGTGGGAATGAGCGCCAAGCTTGCGTTTGCAGAGAATTAACCAAACTGCATGAGGACGTGCGGACGGATACGCTGGAAAATTTAAAAAATCATTATGCTGCCCAGGCTGCGGTGAAAGGGGAGATTGTGGTGGTGGTAGCCCCCTCCAGTTCCCCCCGAGGGGGAGAGTAGTAGGCATTCTCCCCCTTGGGGGGAATTAGAGGGGGTCATTGCAATAATACCCGGCGTGTAATCGTACCTTCTTCTGTATAAATTTTTACAGTATAAAGTCCTGGCATTAAATCCTTTGTGTTAATTGTCACTTGGTCGCTCCGCACTTGGTCGCTTAATACGCGCTGTCCGGCAACATTAAAAATTTCCAGCCGCTCGCCCGTCAGATTTTGCAATTGAATATACAACTGATCGCTCGCCGGATTAGGAAATATCGTTGCTTGAGGTGCATTGAGCGCCCGTCCTTCACGTGCCAGAATATCATTGACAATAATAATGGTAGCGCCGTCAGAATCGGTTTCGTGGGGAAGTTCGTTGCCATTCACATCCACAAGTTTGACATATTCCGGTACAACGGTGAAAGGAGTTTCGTCCAGATTTCGTCCGCCAATAATATCACTGACCGTAATAAACCGCACTTCTCCAATCTTACCAAAACCATTCACACCTTTATTATCCGTACGACTAATGGAAATATTGAGATACCCTTTCGAGTTTTGCTGCGTATTTTTATGAATGATTTTCACATCACTTTCTGCCCCAAAAAAAGATTGAGGGTAGTAAACAAACGAAGTCAATTCTGACAAAATGACATCCGAAGTGAAAGTAAGGTCAAAAGTAGCGGCATAAAGATTTTGAATGGGAGCTTCCCAGGTGCCTACGTATAAATCCGCAACAAATTCTACCCGGGTCTCATCCAGTATATAAATTTTATCCGCCCGAAACTTCAGATACACAGACGCCATGCCTCCCTGCGCAAAAACGCTGGAAGATTCAGTAAAAAGATAAAGCACAAAAACAAATACGTAAAGAAAAACCCGCATATCAGCGTAATTTAAGTATTTTGAGTAGGACTAATTACTCAAAAGCACTACTTTTGAATTTGTTGTGAAAGATACGGCTTTTCATCATTAGAATCTACTTGAATGACAAATTTTTACTTCTACTGAACGACAAATTCCGTTTTTTAATCAAAAAAGCTGCTGATGCCAAGCAAAAAGCTGATTGCACTGCTCCGAACTTTTTCTTCATCCGAATGGAATCGTTTCAAAAAATACCTCGCTTCTCCTTATTTTAATGAATCGGAGGAGCTACAGCAGCTTTTTGCTCAGGTTGAACCGGTGATTCGTACTTCCGTTGAGCCTAAAAATAGCTTAACAGCAAAACAGCATATTTGGCAACAAATATTTAAAAATACGCCTTATGATGATGCTTATATGCGGCGTCTTTTGTCAGAACTCATTCAGAAAACCCTCGCTTTTCAGGCACTGGAGCAGTACCAAAAAAATCCGGTTGAAGAACAAATTCATTTACTAAAAATGCTTAATAAACCGGAAATGCACCTGCATTTTAATGGCATACTTCGCCAGATAGAATTGTTACAAAAAAAATCCGGTTTGCAAGATGCAAATTACCATTTCTGGCAGTATCTGATTGAAAATCAGCAGTATAAATTCATTGAAAAGAACACCCGTACTCCAGAAATGTTTCAAAATCTTCAAGCTGCCGACTTTCATTTGGAATGTTATTACATCAGTCAAAAGCTAAAACATTACGCTGATTTCTTAGGGTATCAAAATTTTTTAAGATCGGAGATACCCTTGCATTTATCTGATACTTTTTTGGAATTTGTTCAAACAGGTACTTTCCTAGAAGAGCCTTCCGTGGCAGTGTATTTTCTCATTGTAAAAATGTTTTTAGAACCGGATACAGAAAATTATTACTTTCAGGTAAAAGCGCTTTTAAAAGAAAAAGGACATTTATTTCATTCACTGGAATTAAAAGAAATATATACTCACCTTTTGAATTATTGCATTGATATAAAAATTAATGCCGGTGTACGAACTTATTTTAATGAGTTATTTAGTTTATATCAAATTTTAATTGACCGGGATTTACTTTGGGAAAACAATTATTTTAGTGCTCCTAATTATAAAAACATCATTACCATCGGCTTACTAGTCAAAGCATTCGCGTGGACGGAAGCCTTCATTCAAAATTATACGCCCAAACTCCCGCCAGAAGAGCGCGAAAACGCTTTGACATACAATTTAGCTAAAGTGTATTTTGCTCAAAATCAATATGAAAAAGTCATCGAACAACTGCGGGAGGTGGAATATGATAATTTGACGTATGCCTTGGGCGGAAAATTAATGTTATTAAAAACCTATTATGAACTAAATGAATACCTCGCGCTGGATTCTTTGATTGATAGCTTTCGCGTTTATCTTCGGCGGAACCAGACGATTTCCAAAGAAGTGCGCCAGCAATATTTGAATGTATTGCGCTTTATTAAAAAATTATCGAATATACATTCTGGTGATCAAGTAGCCATTACAAAAGTTGAACAGCAAATCCAGGAGTGTAAAAATCTGGCGGACAAGGGGTGGATTGTTAGTAAAGTGGAAGAATTAAAGGGGAATAAAGGAATAGGGGAATAGGGGAATCACACGTCATCACCCCATTCCTCTATCACCCTTTTACATATGCAGTGCCCGATTTTCCGTGGCTGCCAGCGCGGCTTCGCGGAAGGCTTCGGTGTAGGTCGGATGCGCGTGGCTAATGCGTCCTACATCCTCCGCCGAGGCGCGGAATTCCATGAGGGCTACAGCTTCTGCGATCATATCTGCTGCGCGAGGACCAACGATGGTCACGCCAAGGATTTCGTCGGTTTCCTTGCTCGCCAGCACTTTCACCAAGCCATCCGTGTCCATGCTCGCGCGCGAGCGACCCAGCGCTTTGAATGGGAATTTGCCAACTTTATAAGCGATGCCGGCTTCTTTGAGTTGTTCTTCGGTTTGTCCCACGCCCGCCACTTCGGGCCAAGTATAAACGACGCCCGGAATCAAGTTGTAATCAATATGCGGCTTTTGACCGGCAATGGTTTCGGCAACAAAAACGCCTTCGTCCTCCGCTTTGTGCGCGAGCATTACTCCTTTAATCACATCACCAATTGCATAAATGCCTGGCACTGCTGTTTCCAAATGCTCATCCACCGGAACGCGACCTTTCTCATCTAATTGAATACCAACGTTTTCCAAACCTAAATTATCCGTATAAGGACGCCGCCCGATTGCCACGAGGCAGTAATCGGCTTCTAAGGTAAATTTATGATCCGAATCGCGCTGCTGCACTTCGACCGTCACGCCTGTTTCGGTTGCAGTTACACCTGTCACCGAATGTTTCAAATGAAACTTCATGCCCAGCTTTTTCAATACTTTCATCAGTTCCTTGCTGGCGTCGCTGTCCATGCCGGGAATAATGCGATCCAAAAATTCCACGACTTCAATTTCCGTACCCAAACGCGCATACACCGAGCCTAATTCCAATCCAATCACGCCGCCACCGACAATCACCATTCTTTTAGGCACTTCCGTAATATTCAGCGCTTCGGTGGAAGTGATGACGCGTTTTTTATCATAATTGAACATCGCCGGAACAATCGGCTTGGAGCCGGTAGCAATGATGACTTTATCGGTTTCAATTTCTTCCTTCGAGCCGTTGTTCTTCGCAATGCTGATTTTATTGGCATTTACAAAAGTGCCGTGCCCGTGATAAACATCGATTTTATTTTTTTTCATCAAAAAATCAACGCCTTTCACATTCGATTCGACCACTTCATTTTTCCGCTTGATCATTTGTGGCATATTGACTTTCAGGTCATTGAGTTCGATGCCGTGCTCCTGGAAGCGTTCGTGCGCATTGTGATAATGCTCGGAAGAATCCAGCAACGCTTTGGAAGGAATGCAGCCTACATTGAGGCAAGTGCCGCCGAGGGTGTTGTAACGTTCAATAATAGCGGTTTTCAGACCCAATTGTGCCGAGCGAATCGCAGCTACGTATCCACCTGGACCGGAGCCGATGACGGTAACGTCGTATTTCATTTTTGTTAATTTGTTATTTGACGTTTATTATTGGACGTTTGTTATGTAAAATTTTTCATTTTTATTTATCATTTGTTTAACGATCAAATGAGAAACGTCCAATGAAAAATATCTAACAAGAAAACATCCAATAGACAAACAACTACTCCTTCTTCCGGTTGTCCCGATTCTTTTTCTTTTTATTACGAAAATCCCTTTTTTTACCTTGCCCATCGCGTGTCGGCGGAGTGCCTTGGTTTGGGCGCTGCTCCGCTCTGGGTTGGGCTGTGCCATCTTGCCGATTCTTCAATTCCTGCGGTTTTTGTCGTTGCGGATTGCTGCCATCTTCTCGTTTTTTCAATTCCGGTGGGCGCTGCGATCCGCGATTGTCCTCGCGTTTGCGCAATTCTTGCGGTCTATCCTCCCGGCGCTCTCTGCCGTCCCGATCACCTCTATTTTTCTTCTTTTTCTTCTTTTTCCGCTTTTCATCTGGCAATTCTACTGCGCCAGTCACATCTTCAAAATCAACCGAAGGAATGCCGTCCTCTTCTCCAACCGTCGCTATTTGCACCACGACACCTTCACCCAGATCAGCCGGTCTTTCTCCAGCGTCATTCATTTGCTTGATGACTTTCACCTGTGCCAACGTAAGCGCATAAATTTTACCTCGACCATTTTCATGCTCAAACGCATAGTACATCAAGCCTTTAAATATATCAGTTTTTATTAAAATAGCAGAACCCGCTTTGGTAAACATGCGCTCTGCCTTTTCCGGAAAGTGATCCAAGGCATCGAGATAGGTATCTAATTCATAATTCAAACAGCACTTCAGGCGCCCGCACATGCCCGACAATTTCGACTGATTGATTGCCAAATTTTGATAACGTGCTGCCGCCGTTGACACCGATTTAAAATCTGTGAGCCAGGTCGAGCAACACAATTCCCGTCCACACGAGCCAATACCGCCGATCCGCGCCGACTCCTGCCGCGCGCCGATTTGGCGCATTTCAATTTTCACACGAAACTCGCGCGCATAATGCCGAATCAACTCCCGAAAATCCACGCGTCCATCCGCCGTGTAAAAAAACGTCGCCTTGCGAATATCGCCTTGGTACTCCACGTCGCCGATTTTCATTTCCAGCCCCAGCGTCCGCGCAATCGCACGCGCCTTTACCATCGTGGCTTTCTCCATTTCACGGGCTTCCTGGAGGCGTTCCAGGTCTCGCTCGTTCGCTTTTCGCAACACGCCATACAGCACGGAATCTGGATTCGTTCGCTTTTTTTTCATTTGTAGCCGCACCAACTCGCCCGATAGTGAAATCCGCCCAATGTCATACCCGGTGCCGGTTTCCACCACCACATCATCGCCGGTGATCGCCCGCGTGAAGTCTGGGTTTCGATAAAACGCTTTGCGGGAGCCATTTTTAAAACTCACCTCCACCACATCAAAATATTCTACATCTGGCACTTCCATTTCTGCCAGCCAGTCGTATGTATTCAACTTATTGCAACCGCCAGAAGCGCAGCCATTCGAGCAACCGCTCGCGCTGCCACAGCCTCCTGCTTTTCCATTGCTACTTACAGAACATCCTGCACAAGCCATTTTTCGTCAGTTTATTTATGTGGCACCGAATTATATTCGGCGATTATTTTACTAATTTTTCAATTTATTCTCTCGATTCCAAATTCGTCAGAATCAGGGTTCCCAGAATTAAAAAATTTTCAGGATTTCTATCACGCCCGTTGTGCAAGTCCCCCTTGGGGGGATTTAGGGGGCTTCAAAATTCCATTCACTTGTATCGAAGCATCTAAAAACAGCACTTTCGGATTCGCATTGCGCTCTATGTAGTACGCACAATCGTTGAACAGCGCCGCCATCCGTTCCAGTTGCTCCAATTCAATAATGGGCAACAAATTTTGCGCGGTTTTCAGTTCATTCGCCCGCAGGCGCACCCTGCCCTCGCCCGTTAATTTCAACACCATAAACTCTCGCAAAAAATGCAAGCCATATTTCAAAAAATGCTTCTGATTCTCTCGCCCTGCCTCGGCAAATTTCTCCACCCAGCGCACCAACTCCACGCCGTTACCTTTGTAGCAGCGTCGCAGCCAGTCGAGGAACAAATTCGCGTGATCGTTTTCCTCATAGTCCAGCATTTGCAAGGCTTCGTTAAAATTGCCATTCGCCAGATAAGCCGCTGCTTGCGCCTGTTCCAGCGTGACATTTTTCTTTTCCTGCAAACCCGCCACCACTTCGTCATCGTGCAGCGGATTCACTTTTACCGTTTGGCAGCGCGACAAAATCGTTGGCAAAATCAATTCCGCTTGCTCTGCAATCAAGATAAAAATCGTTTGCTCCGGTGGCTCCTCGATCATTTTCAACAGGCGATTGCCTTCGCGCCCCAGGTATTCCGGCAGCCACATCAAGAGCAATTTATAGTCGCTTTCAAAGGTTTTCAGACTCAATTTCTTGACGATGTTAACGCATTCGTCTTTTGTAATATTTCCTTGCTTGTTTTCCGCACCAATCAATTGCAACCACTGATTCACATCCAAATACGGATTGTCGAGCAAAGCCGTTCGCCACTGCGTCATAAAAGCATCGCTCACCGCATTCGTACCCACCGTCGGAAAAGAAAAATGTACATCCGGGTGAATCAATTTTTGCATTTTCACGCAATGCCGACAAGTACCGCAAACTTCCTCCGCCCTGCGATTTTCGCACAAGAGGTACTGTGCCAACGCCAGCGCCAGCGCGAGATGCCCGCTCCCCGGTGTACCCAGTAGCAGCAAGGCGTGCGGCGTGCGATCATTCGCCACCATTTGCCGCAACAATTGCTTGACGCCCGTTTGTCCAATAACCTCAGAAAACAGCATTGTAATTTGATTTCGATAATGCGAGCATCACCCGATTACCTTATCACCCCATCACCAGATTTTTAGGATTGAAGCCAGTCGAGAATTTGCTCATCGAGCGGACTGACGCCGGAAGGAAAGGATTTGACCAACTGCCCGTTTTCATCGAGCAGGTATTTATAAAAGTTCCAACGCACTTCACTATCGGCTACTCCATTTTCGCGCTTTTGCGTAAGCCATTGATAAACAGGATGTACGTCTGTGCCTTTTATGGTAATTTTCGCGCTCAGCGGAAAACCTACGCCATATCGTGTTTCGCAAAATGCCTGAATTTCTTCGTTCGTCCCCGGCTCTTGCCCGCCAAAATCATTCGACGGAAAGCCCACAATCACTAATGTATCCTGAAACTCTTCATACAGCGCTTGCAATTGCTGATATTGAGGCGTATAGCCGCATTCTGACGCGACATTTACTATAATGATCTTTTTGCCCGCAAATTGGGCAAAGTCAATTTCATTTCCTTCGATTCCCTGTACCTTAAATTGGTGTATGGAATGCACAATTTTTCAATTATTCTGACAAAAATAAACATTTTTTTGAGAATTGTGCAATTGTAAAGATATATTGTTCAATTGCTACGGCTGCAACCTTCCTCTGTGCTTTGTTGTTAGCCATTCAAAAAGAAGGTCAAAATGAGAATTGCCGTTTTTCGCAAGGCACATTTCAACGCGGCGCACCGCTTGCACAATCCCAACTGGTCGGATGAAAAAAATAGAGAAGTATTCGGGCTTTGTAACAATCCGAATTATCATGGTCACAACTATGAACTCGAAGTGAAAGTGGTGGGCGAAGTGGATCCCGAAACGGGCTATTTGTTGGATTTAGGTTGGTTAAAAAAATTGATTGAAGCGGAAATCGAGCAGCGGTTCGATCATAAAAATTTGAACGTAGAAGTGCCGGAATTTAAAAACCTAAATCCCAGCGCCGAACATATTTGTTACGTCATTTGGAATTTGCTGCGCGCCAAATTGGAGGAAAGGTATGAACTACAAGTGCGTCTGTACGAAACACCAAGAAATTTTGTAGAATATCCTGCTTGAGAAGGCTTTAAATATTAGAACTTTCTACACGCATTGCTTTAATTTCTAATATCTAACATCTAATATTTAAGGTCTAAACGAACGTTTATTCAGCCGCACTGTTTTTACCACACTGTTTTTATCATTCAACAAGGCAATCAGATACAGCCCGTCAGGTAATCCCTGCAAAGAATACTGCTGCCCAATGCCTTGCGAGCGGTAAGAACGCACCTCGCGCCCCAACAAGTTATAAACCATCAAGCGATCAATCGCGCCGTCGTTGGTCAGTTCAAAATAATCGGAAGCTGGATTTGGAAAGACTCGAATACTGCCCACTTCAATATCATGGTTGCTCGTGGTCTGATTGACACTGATGTTGTAAGTGATTGTGTCAATCGCGGTATTTGGGCTGCTCGCTAGTGCAAATATTAATTTAAACGTACCTTGCCCGGCAACGCCATTGGGCACCACATACAAGCCCATATCATAAGAAGCGCCCGGCGCCAGCACCACTGGCTGATTCAAACCCACGGCAGCGTCCACATTGGTACTTACGATTGGAATGTAGCAGGCATTGTTATCACAAACTTGCGTGTCCCAGTCAAGCGGTTGATCCACGATCGCGCGCGTCCATTTTAAACGAAGTTCCTGATTCGTCAGGTTGGTCACTTTAGCATACTGTTGCAACTGCAATGCCGGATCATTCAGGTTTTGATTATTGTAAACCTTCGTCACGGTCTCAGGCTCTATTTTGATGGTTTGAGCCTGCACCAAGCTAGTAATTGCAAGAAATAAAAAAAGTACAAATTGCTTCATGGGACTATGTTTAATGGTTTTCGATTGTTTTCATGGTAAATATCCTATTCTTTTTTCAATTCGATTGACAATTTGAAGACAATTAAACTAATATGCAACCCCTACGCCAAGGATTAAAATTTAATTAACCTTTTTAGCAGATACCGGATGCCAGATTAGGAGATGCCAGACCACACATGACGTTTCACTTCTCAATGTTCACCCCTCACCAATTAAAACGCAACAACCTATTAAAAGTCACATTAATATCGAAAAATCACTTCTCATCCCCTGATTCTCCTATTTCCCTATCCTCTCCGACCCCAAAAGTCCTCCAGCCGTCACACTGGCTTTCAAAATCTCCGCGCAGTTGTCTTTATCGGGACATTCCATTCCATTTATTTACTTTTACTTTGCTTTCATAATTTTTGTTGCAAAAAGCTCCATCCTTTTTGCTATTTTGTTAGCCAAATCGCCTTTATGCACATTGTTATCATTGGTAACGGCATTGCAGGTATCACTGCTGCCCGTTTCATTCGCAAATTGTCGGATCATCAAATCACCGTCATTTCTGCCGAAACCGAGCATTTTTTCTCGCGCACGGCGCTCATGTACGTGTATATGGGACACATGCGGTACCGCGACATTAAGCCCTACGAAGATGATTTTTGGAAAAAAAATCGCATCAATTTATTAAACGCTTATGTAGAAAGCATTGATTTTGAGTTGAAAACGCTTCAGTTTTTAGATGCGAATCAAATGCAATATGATAAATTATTAATAGCCGCTGGTTCAAAATATAATAAGCTGGGTTGGAAAGGGCAAGATTTGCAAGGTGTGGGCGGCTTGTACAGTTGGCAGGATTTAGAATACCTTGAAAAATGTAGTTCCGGCTTGCAACGTGCAGTCGTGGTTGGCGGTGGTTTGATTGGCATCGAAATGGCAGAAATGCTACATTCGCGGCACATTCCGGTCACGATGCTCGTGCGCGAAAGCAGCTATTGGAGTAGCGTTTTGCCCAAAGAAGAGTCTGCAATGATCAACCGGCACATCTACGAGCATGGTATTGATTTGCGTTTGAATACAGAACTTGCTGAAATAGAGGCGGATGTGAATGGAAAGGCTTGTGCGGTGCTCACTAAAAATGGCGAACGCATCGAATGTGGATTTGTTGGTTTGACAGCCGGCGTAAGTCCTAATGTTGCATTCTTGAAAGACAGTGCTTTAAATATTAATAAAGGTATTCAAGTAAATGATTTTCTGGAAACGAATATTCCGGATGTGTATGCCGCCGGCGACTGCATGGAATTGTTAAATCCACTGCCAGGGCGCAAAGCAATTGAAGCAGTTTGGTACACAGGGCGCATCGCGGGAGAGACGGCAGCCTATAATATATGTGGTAAGCGCGTTCTTTACAATCCTGGTATTTGGTTTAATTCCGCAAAATTCTTTGATATTGAGTATCAAACATATGGCTACGTTCCTGCAAGTGAATATGAATCATCTCAATCATTATATTGGGAACATCCGGATGGTAAAAAAAGTATTCGCATTGTATATGATAAATTGAATGGGCAGGTATTAGGGTTTAATTTAATGGGAATCCGTTATCGCCACGAAGTTTGTGAAAAATGGATTGCACAAAAAGTTGATTTAGAAGAGGTTTTACAAAATCTTAGCCTCGCTAATTTCGATCCTGAATTTTTTAAACAATATGAAGCAGCCCTTATCACATTATATAATACTAAAACTGGTAAAGTTCTGAAATTGAATCAAAAGCGCAAATTAAAAGCTGTTCTAAAATTTTTATCCAAAACTTAAACCATGCTTTATATACTTGCTGCGCCGAGACTTTTACCTTAAAAGCAACAGCATCCACAGTATCATTATCAAAATATAAAAACACATGTATAATAATCGCATAGAACCAAGCTTAGCCCTTATCAAACCTCAGACGACGAATACCTCTCCACTGCAACGCTTCGCTCTAGCATTGGTGGGCATTGCCGTGCTCTTTGTGCTAGTCACCTGGGCGAGTGGTCAGGCGTTCCAACCTGTTATTACATTGCCGATTGTGCTTATTTTATTAATAATTGGTACTATATTATACACACGTGAAGCATATGCGCACGCGCCTGCGGGTATCAAAAATAACGGCGTTTTTTTCAAAAGCCTTACATATCGGGGTGTTTCCGCGTGGATTTTAGCAGTTATTTTATGTGGATTTTACGTCATATTATATTGGTTCCCTGCTTATATGAAGGGCATTATTGAATTATTTAATCCTTTGAGTCAGTTATTACGCAACAAACCCGCTGACCAATGGTTTGCCTACGGCGCTATTTACACCATTTCTGTTATTTTGATGGGCATTAAATTTGCATATAAATATCGTCACAATCGCTATCAGTTAATAAGAACGCTTTCTGTTACATTTTTTCAACTGATTTTCGCCTTTATGATACCGGCTTTATTGGTTTATTTAAATGAACCGGAGTTTTATTTTAGTTATTTCTGGCCCCTGAAAAAAGAATATTTATTTCCGAATGATTTAAATTATTTTATCAAACAAGGGAATCTTGGCGTTTTTATGGCATGGTGGGCAATTATAATTGCCTTGGCAGGTGTGCCAATCCTGACTTATTTCTTTGGAAAACGCTGGTATTGCTCGTGGGTGTGCGGCTGTGGCGGCTTGGCAGAGACGGTGGGCGATCCTTTCCGACATTTATCGGATAAATCATTACGAGCTTGGAAAATCGAGCGTTGGCTCGTGCACAGTGTGTTGTTGTTTATTGTTGTTACAACTTTATTGTTATGGGCAAATTCTATTTACAAAGGCGCTATCTTGGGCGAAGCCGGTAGAAATTGGGCGAAATGGTATGGTTTTTTGATCAGTTCCATCTTTGCAGGCGTGGTTGGCACTGGGTTCTACCCACTCCTGGGTAGTCGTGTATGGTGCCGTTTTGGATGTCCGCAAGCCGCGATTTTAGGCATTTTTCAGCGTTTTTTCTCGCGTTTTCGCATCACAACAAACGGTGGGCAGTGCATTTCCTGCGGCAATTGTTCGACCTATTGCGAGATGGGGATTGATGTGCGTGCGTACGCGCAACGCGGTCAGGATGTAGTGCGTGCGTCCTGTGTAGGTTGTGGCATTTGTGCCGCGGTATGTCCGCGAGGTGTGTTAAAATTAGAAAATAATTCGTCAGATATTATGCACAGAACCAAGCAATTACGTACCATTCACATCAGTGAAACAGATGTAAGGATTTTATAAATGATGTAATCATTACATGATTTTCCTGTTTTTACATCAAATCCCGAATCAGTTGTCGAACATTAAGCGTCGAGGCATCATGGTTGGTGCAGTTGATAGCATTGGCGAGGTTTTCCGATATTTCCTGATTCCAATTTTCATAATCTAACACAGAAAATTCTGTTGCAAAAAGTCTTTCCACACCGCACTTTTTTTCATGTTTTTTACTTTGGGTAGATTCAAAAAACGTCAACTATTTGCGTATAAAACGAAATTTCTGTATGAATGTTGAATGACGCCATTAGGCGCATCTTTATTGGGTTTGTACAAGGTATCCAACTAATTTTGCTGCTGTTCTTGCGCTGTCAATTGCTCTAGTTGGCGCGGATTGCACCAAGCTAATAAAAATAGGAATAATAAATTACTGAAACCAATAAAATGATAAAAGTCTAAAATGTTTACTAAGTAATTGCCAATAATATCGCGCCCCATGATGGAAAGAATAAATAAAAGCACTCCTGCAATAACCCCTATTATAATTTTATTATAATTCATAACCCATTTTTCTTGAATGATATATAAGTAATAAAAAAGAATGTAAGCGCCGGTTGGCACAAAATAAAGCATGGAATATTTCATTTGATGAGGAAAAATTAATAATGTTACCAAAAGTAAATAAGCAATTTCCCAATGATAATAAAGGTATTCATATTTACGATTCTTATAATAATAAAAAACGGAAAATGGTACAAAAAGTAGCACCAATATTCGAGTAATTTGTAATATAATATTTAGCAAAGGCACTGATAGATCGGCAATTTTGCGCTTAAAATTCCAGCTAGGCTCTGCCTCAATATTGGAAGGCTCTTCAAATTGATCGTATAAAAACGCAGGTAACAAGGCATTTAAAGAATTGCAGCCATCATTATTTTCAAACGCAAATTTTTCTTTGGTTGGATTAATCGCTTCTTTCCATTTTGCAAGCAGTTCTTTATTATATTCCCAACCAATTATGAAAGCCGGTAATATTAAACTTGCTACTCCGAATGCTATGGAGTAAATAACAGCTTTAAATTTTCCTTTTAAAAATAAATAACCCAGCGCAATTAATGGTATAATTTTAATATTTATACCCAAAGTTAATAATGCAGCCCCTCTAATTTCATTTTTTTTCATGGTTTGGTAAATACCCTCCATTGTGAGCCAAAGAATTAATATGGTAACCTGTCCAAGATTTAAATTATGATTTAAAAAACCGAAAGAGAGTACGGCTATTGCAATACTCCAAATTCTTCGGTAAGGTATTGATAATGAAAGTG
Source organism: uncultured Saprospiraceae bacterium (assembly GCA_964517145.1). GTDB lineage: Bacteria > Bacteroidota > Bacteroidia > Chitinophagales > Saprospiraceae > JADJNW01. The sequence continues at coordinate 55,119 of CAZFBN010000002.1, read as the reverse complement.
TTTCGAGCGGTAATTGTTGTAATAACTGCCAGATTCGAAAAGCAAATAGAAGGTTTATTACAACCCAAATTACTCGCGCAATGCCCCAATCAAAGAAAGTAAATGGTACCAATAAGATAGCAAATAAAGGGCTATAAAGATAATAATTGTAAGGGTTAGGTTTGTAAATATCTCTTTCCCGCAAGAGCTGTTCGGCAGCATGTAAATAAACGTTGATATCATTTCCGCCGTTTATAGCTTTTGAAATGAGATATGCTATTATTATTAGCCCGATTAAAATAAAAAAAATATTTTTAAAGCTGATCGCTTTAACAAGAGTACGATTTGTCATCCGCATTTTACGCTAAGTGTCTGATATTGCTTGTTTAGCTGAGTATCTGCTCAACGAAAGCATGCAAAAATAGTCTTTTAGAATGGATTTTAGCGTAAATGGCCTTTATATTTCTCTTACGGACTTGCAATTTGCCTAGGCTTAATAATAAAATAGTTGTTGACAATATCAAATACAGCATATAATTTGTAAGCTAGTAAATGTAAATTATTATAAGCGCGGTGCATATTTAATACATATAATATTCTATGGTATTTTCTTATTCATCAACCCAAACCACACTGGCGGCAATAGCGAAGCTATGATTGAAGCCGGATAACCTAATGGTAATTGCGGACTTTCTTCAAAATGGCGCAATACTTGATATTTGCGGGTCGATTTATAATGATGATCGCTGTGGCGGGTGAGTTCGTAGAGGAAAATCCTGCCCAGCTCGTGATCGGAATTCCAGGAATGAATCGGGAGGACATTTTCATAACGACCATTTGGCAATAACGCGCGGCGCAAACCATAATGCTCAATGTAATTCACACATTCCAACATTAAAAATCCAAAAACGGCAATGGCAACAGCATAGCCCACCATCCACCAGCTATAGATCAAACCGATTGTTACGAGATAAGCCACTTGAAAAACCTGAAACCGCAGCATTTCGTTCGACCAGGAAAATACCGGTTTGCCTAACTTTTTCAAACGCTCCGCTTCTAATTTCCAGGCATTTATGTAGCTGCCAGAGACCGAGCGAACCCAAAATGCATACACACTTTCGCCCAGCCGCGCCGAGGCAGGATCAAGTGGCGTCGCTACATTTTTATGATGTCCACGATTATGTTCTATAAAAAAGTGCATGTATAATGCCGGTAATAATAAAATTTTACCTAATGCCTGCTCCCATTTATTATTTCTATGCCCCAATTCGTGCCCCACATTAATACCACAAGTGCCAATTATTAATCCAACATTACATATCATACCGATTATTTCATACATTGCTAAGCCGCCCTGCGCCAAAGTGTAGAAAAAATAAGCAATCAAACCATATAATATTGGAATGTTGAGATATAATAAAATGTCAAAAAAGCGTGCTACTGCCTTTTTGTTTTCCACTTCCGGCGGAAAATTCTGAGCGGATTTTGGTAAAATCTGTTCTAAAATAGGAATGAGCACAAAGCCAATATAAATACTGCCAAACGACCAGATGCCGCCCAGGTAAATGCCCAGATAGCCCGCCAGTGGCGCGATGTAGGCAATGAGGTATTTTGAATCACGGAGCATGATAGAGATTCTTTTATGTATTGAATTAGTCAATAAAATTAAGCAAAAAGTTGCTTTTGGGTAATTTTAAAAACGAGCTTGTTTAAAGTTGATAAATAATCTTAATATTAATCAATAAATGAGTATTTTTTACGATCTGCCACAAATACACAAAGGCACAAATTTTACACAAAGCTTTCGTGAGACTTAGTGATTTTGTGCCTTGGTGGCGAAATTAGGTGCTTTATCAACTATACTGGTTCGTTTTCATATTAAACAAAATCTTTAATTTTAAACAACTTCAACTATAAACTTCTGATACGCGCACCACCAGCTTGAATAACCATAAAATGATGAAGTAACTGATCAAAATTTTGCTGAATAAAATTAAAAACAATTTGAGAGCGGGTGGTGGATTTTAAAATGTAATATCCAAGACTTGATCTGACCGCTAAGGATTTTAGCTTTTAAAAATTGTCCAAAAAATACGGTGTACGATTTTGCCAAGGCACTGCATCATCTTGGCTTGCCAAACCTCCTTTTGGTTGCTTGAGAGGGATTTGTCAAGCCGAGCTGCTGCTCCTTTCCGCCAAGATAACTCATCGAGTTGTTTTTCCAATATTTCAATACGCTATTTACGACATCTTTTGGTCGTTTCGCTTTTTTATTTCTTTACGTCGTATATCAGATCGCTTCGCCGATGATATCTTTGTGTTCAGTAGTCATGGTGTGATCTTGTTTTGGTTGTTTAATAATCGCATATCAAATTTACCAAAACTGTCAGATTTCATCGTGACTACTTAAGAATTATCAAGAGCGTAAACGAGACTCGAACTCGCGACCCCCAGCTTGAGAAGATACATTCTTTATGATCGTGTTTATAGCAATAGTTTGATAAGTTCATTCAATGACTCGCCTAAAGTTGAGAGTATTGCAGTCAATAACTTTTATTATTCAGGATGAAATCCATCAAAAGGCAAAATTTATTTATCTTGCAACAGTTGGAAAAGTACCAACGAAAAACAGGTTAAACCTACATTCATGGTCTAACCTGTTTCTGAAAAATAATGAATTTTGAAAACGACACCCAAAATAGCACCCGCCAAAACTCTCCTAAGTGTAATTGCTTAAAAATCAGGTGTATATTCGGATTTAAAGTGGTCCCACTAGGGCTTGAACCTAGGACCCCCTGATTATGAGTCAGATGCTCTAACCGACTGAGCTATGGGACCAATAAGGGTTTTTACTTCACTTGCTTTGCATCCTGTAAACAATCTGTAAACAAAGCTGTGCAAAACTACAATTTTTTACTCAAAATAGTTCGCGATGTTTTCCAATTTTTGTGCAATTCGCTGCTATTGACATTTTTTGTATTGCATATTAAATAAATAAAGCCGCATTTAATCAGCTTGCGTTATAACGTCAAACCAGCAATCTTTCTCCACTTTTCCGATATGCCTTATAATGCCCCTTGCTAAAACGCGATCCATTAAATTCCATTGTTCCTTTCAGCGTTTCCTGCTCTTCCTCCCGCAATTGTATAAAATCAGCGCATTGTTGCGAGCAGCAATTATGATATTGTTCGGCGCAATCATCGCATTGTATAAACAAAATATGGCAGGCGTCGTTCGCGCAGTTGATATGCGTATCGCAAGGTTTCCCGCACTGGTGGCAATGCGCGACGATGTCCTCGCTAATGCGCTCGCCCAGCCGCTCGTCAAATACAAAATTCTTACCAATAAATTTATTCGGTAACCCCTGTTGCTGGCATTGCCGGGTGTATTCGATGATGCCGCCGTCCACCATAAACACATTTTGAAAACCCTTGTGCAGGTAGTACGCGCTCGCCTTCTCGCAGCGAATGCCGCCCGTGCAATACATGATGATCGGCTTGTCTTTCTGGTCTTCCAGCATGCCCTCCACCAGCGGCAGCGCCTCGCGGAAGGTCTCCACATCGGGTCGAATGGCATTTTGAAAATAGCCGACTTCGCTCTCATAATGATTGCGCATATCCACGATGATCGTGTCCGGTTGATCAGCCAATTCATTGAATTCCCTGGCATTCAGGTGTTTACCGCGCTTGGTCACGTCGAATGTTTGGTCGTCTAAGCCATCGGCGACGATTTTTTCGCGCACTTTAATGGTGAGTTTGTAAAACGACTTGCCATTATCGTCCACCGCAATGTTCAGGCGAATGCCGTTGAGGAAAGGAATGGCGAAGAGCGTGGTTTTAAACGCTTCAAAATTGGCTTCCGGCACCGAAATCTGCCCGTTGATGCCCTCGTGCGCCACGTAGATACGCCCGAACACGCCCACTTCGCTCAGCCGCACAAACAGCTCATTGCGAAAGCGGTCGGGGTCTTCCAACTGATGATATTTGTAAAACGAGAGCGTCACCCGTGGCTCGGCGCTCTCCAACAGACGGCGCTTCAGCTCGTCGTTGTTGACGCGATTGTGTAATTTCATGATTTTCGTTTTTCAAGGGACAATTGCAGGTTATCCTGAAAAATAGATGCCAGATTGGGAGATGCCAGATGCCAGACTTTCCCATCTGACTTCTCTACTCCGACTTCTGTCTTCTTAAATAGTAAGGTGCAAAGATAGGGTTTTGGAGGGGGGTGTGCAAGGGAGTTTTTCCAACTCGACTAAGATAAAGCTATTTTTATAGCTTCAAATTTAGGTTTTAAATTAGGGAGGTCAGAAATAGCGACGCGCCAAACTAATGCTGTCGTTACTCCAAAATATTGATGAATCACAATATCCCGCATACCAGCAATTTGTCGCCAAGGAATCTCTGGATATTGCTGGCGCAGTTCCATGGGCAAATTTTTTACCGCTTCGCCAATAATTTCAATCCTTCTGATAACTGCATCTTGCTTTTCCGTATTCTGCTCAAACTGCATCTCATTTATATCCGCCACGTACTGCTCGATTTTTTCAATGCCGTCCAAAATATCCTCCAAAAAGACCAGAATATTGCGTTGCTCAGCCATAAATACGAATTTCTTCACTCAAAATTTGTTCCCGCAGTGCCGGTTTAATGGATTGGTATTCTACCAAATCAACGTCCCGTTGCAGCGCATCCTCTAATTCAAGCTTAATTCCAACAAAATCCAGCAGGCTGATTTCTTTGCCCAATTCTACCAAAATATCTACATCGCTTTCTTCAGTTGCTTCCGCTTTTGCAAAAGAACCAAAAATGCCTGCTTTGATAACGTGATGTTTTTGCAGGATCGGTAGAATCGTTTGTTGGATTTCGATATTTTGCATAAAGTGGCATTTATAACTAAAACAATTATTTACAATCTTTTACTAAAATCAAAAGTTCGTCTATTTGTATTGTTCCCTCGCACCTACCTAATAAAAACATTCACTCTTCCTTGCTGAATAATAATTAATTTTTTTATACAAATATAAAGTTTCTATTCTAATTATTAGCTTCTTATTTCAACTTATTGCATTAACAACTCCTTCGGATAACACAAATAATATTTGGTCACTAGTTTGGATTGGATACCAAAATCAGCGTTGGCGGACATGGGCAGTACCGAGCCGTCTTTGTGTAAAATATTGATTTCGTCTTTTAAGGAAGTGTAAGCGCTGTTGGATTCCTTGCCTTGGAAAACCAGATAAGGCAACAATTCTTTTGGGAAAGCGCCCCATTTTTCTGCCTTGCAGCGAATGTCATCCACATAAGCGGCATCGAAGGGCTCATTGCGCAATTCGAGTTTGAACAGGCGGCGGTTGAGCAAACTGGAGGCAAGGTAGGACAAAAGTTTATCTTCCGAATCTGACCAATTTTTCAAGGCAGTGACAATGTCGTGGTCGTCCAAAGTGGCGAAGCGGTCGAGGAGTTCGTCGCGGTTGGTTTTAAAATCGTCGTACGAAACTTTATTTTGCAAAAAAAATGCCAGATTTTTGGGTGCTTCCAGGGCGAAGCCCAATGCCATCAAATCTTTGGCGCGTCGGAGGGTTTGTATGAGCATTTGCTCGGCAGAAAGCACGGTTTTGTGCAAATACACTTGCCAATACATTAATCGCCTGGCAATCAGGAACTTCTCTACCGAATAAATGCCTTTTTCCTCCACGACGAGTTCGCCGTTTTTCACGTCCAGCATTTTGATAATGCGGTCATAACCGATCACGCCCTCGTGCACGCCCGTGAAAAAGCTGTCGCGATTGAGGTAGTCCATGCGATCCATATCGAGTTGCCCGGAAACGAGTTGGTGCAGGAACTTTTTAGGATACTCGTCTAAAAAAATCTGCATGGCGCGATCCAACTTCCCATTAAAAATTTCGTTCAATCGTTGCATAAAAAGCAGCGACAGGTCTTCGTGGTGGACGTTGATGAGGGTGTGTTCGAGGGTGTGGGAAAATGGACCGTGTCCAATGTCGTGCATGAGAATGGCGGCTTGGAGCGCTTCGGCTTCGGCATCGCTGATGTCCACGTCTTTACTGCGCAGCACGTCAATGGCTTGGGTGGTGAGGTGCAGGGCGCCGAGCGCATGGTGGAAGCGGGTGTGCAGGGCACCGGGATAGACGTAGTGTGTGAGGCTGGTTTGCTTGATTCTTCTAAGTCGTTGAAAATAAGGATGTTCGACCAAATCGAAGATAATGCCGTAGGGAATGTTGACAAAACCGTAAACGGGGTCGTTCAATATTTTATTTTTATTAATCATTTATTATTTGATCGTTTATTGTTTTGGTAAAATGCTGATTGTGAAACGTTTATGACGTTCGTTTTTTCAGCGACGTGCGCGTGAGGGATAGGAGCGGTACTGACAGCCCCCGACCCCCAAGGGGAGGAGGGATGGAGGTACAAGCGGATAGCCCGACCCGCAGGGGCACGCCCAAATTATCTTTGTCAAAACTGGGAACAAGATTTTGGGAGAAAAGTATCTAAAAAGATAGGATTTTTCTATTTTGACGACGTTGTATTTTGAAACAATATTTGAAATAGATTATTTGTTATTCGTTAGTGGCTCTCCATTCCTACCACCAATAACAATTAACAGTTAACAATAAATTGCATGGATAAAATAAAGATACTCTGGGCAGATGACGAAATTGAGATGTTGAAACCGCAGTTGATGTTTCTGGAAAAGCGGGGTTACGAGGTGCTGACCGTGAGCAATGGCTACGACGCGCTGGAGGAGTGCGAGGAAAATAATGATATTGACGTGGTGTTTTTGGATGAAAGTATGCCGGGCATCACGGGTTTGGAGACGCTGGCGAAGATCAAGGAAAATAATCCGCTGCTGCCGGTGGTGATGATTACGAAAAATGAGGCGGAGCACATCATGGAGGAGGCGCTGGGCTCGCAGATTTCGGATTATTTGATCAAGCCGGTGAATCCGAATCAGATTTTGCTGACGTTGAAGAAGATCATTGACAATAAGCGCTTGGTGCGCGAGAAGACGGCGAGTGATTATCAGCAGGAGTTTCGGCAGATTTTTATGCAAATCCAGAGCGGTTTGAATTTTGAAGAATGGGTGGAAGCGTATCGGCGCATTGTGAATTGGGAAATCCGAATTGATGACTCGAACTCGACGGAAATGTGGGACATCCTTTCGATGCAAAAAAGTGAGGCAAATACGGAGTTTTCGAAGTTTGTCATCAAAAATTATATGGACTGGGTGAAGGATCATGAGGGCGCGCCGGTGCTGTCGAATGATGTGATGCGCGCGAAGGTTTTTCCGAATTTGAAGGAGGATATTCCTACCGTTTTTATTTTGTTGGACAATCTGCGGTATGACCAGTGGAAAGTGATTGAGCCGATTTTGTCGGAATTTTATCGGGTGGAGGAAGAGGATTATTTTTACAGCATCCTGCCGACTTCGACGCAGTACAGTCGCAACGCGATTTTCTCCGGCTTATTTCCGTTGGAAATTGACAAGCGCTACCCCGATTGGTGGAAAAATGATGTGGATGAAGGTGGGAAAAACCTGCATGAGGGAGATCTGCTGGCAGAATTGGTGAAACGTACCTTCCGAAAGCCGATTAAACATGATTATATCAAAGTGACCAACGTGGCTAATGCGCGGCAGTTGCAGGATAATATTTTGAATTATTTGAATAACGATTTTACAGCGATAGTCTATAATTTTATTGATATGCTTTCGCACGCGCGCACGGAGATGGAAGTGCTGAAGGAACTCGCCGGTGACGAAAAAGCGTATCGCTCGCTCACGCGCTCCTGGTTTGTGAATTCGCCCTTGTGGGCTGCCCTGCAACGTGCTGCGGAGCGCGATATTCAACTCATTATTGCCACCGATCATGGTACCATCCGCGTGAATACGCCCTCGAAAGTCGTGGGCGACCGCGAAACGACGACGAATTTGCGCTACAAAGTGGGCAGAAATTTGCAGTACGAACGCCGCGATGTGCTCGAAGTGCGCGACCCGGAGAAGGCGATGTTGCCAAGACCAAATGTGAGTTCGACCTTCATTTTTGCAAAAGAAGATAAATTCTTTTTGTATCCGAATAATTACAATTATTACAACAATTATTATAAAAATACTTTTCAGCACGGCGGGATTTCCTTGGAAGAGATGATTTGTCCGGTGGTGCGGCTGAGGACGAGATAAATTAAGATGCCAGATGAGAAGATGTCAGATACCAGATGGGGTACGCCGCGTTTAGACTTTTTACGTTACCAATCTTCGAAAGTCCGCGAACTCCGCGTCGTCCGCGTTCCCATTGATGCCATAGGAAAGGTTGTAGGCGCACACCACATCCATTGCTGATTTTTTAGCAAATTGCAACATTTTCGTTGTGAATTCAACCGCATTTGAAGCATAAGATGTAAAAACACAACATATTGTTTTAAATCTTTCTGTATCTTCGTCCTGGTAAATCATCAATGGAAAATTGTCAATAAAATATGTATTCCAGAGACGAACAACGCACGTTTTTCGAGCTTTCCAAAAAATACTTGAACGGTGATGCCGTATTGGGGGGCACCCAATCGCCGCAGCAAATGGACGAACTGCGCCGCCTCATCAATTACCATGAGTGGCGTTATTATATTTTGAATGACCCCGTGGTCAGTGATTTTGAGTACGATCAATTATACAAAAAGCTGGAAGCGCTCGAAGCGCAGCACCCGGAATTGGTCACGCCCGACTCGCCCACGCAACGTGTTTCGGCAGATTTGACTTCCGATTTTCCTGAAGTGGCGCACCTTACGCCCATGTTGTCTTTGGGTAATTCATATGATGAAAATGATTTATTTGAATTTGATAAGCAGATTAAACGTTTGTTGGGAATCCCTGAAAATGAGCCAATTGAATATGCAGTAGAACCAAAATTTGATGGGGGAAGCATTGCACTAGTGTATGAAAATGATCGGCTCGAACGCGCGGCTACGCGTGGGAATGGGGTGGTCGGAGAAGAAATGACCGCTAATGCGCGTGTTATCAAATCCATTCCGCTCAAGGCGAATTTTTCAGAATATGGCATTCACAAAGTGGAATTGCGTGGTGAAGCACTGATTCGTAAAGATAACTTCAAGAAAATCAATATCCAACGCGCCGAACAGGGTTTGACGCTTTTTGCGAATCCCCGCAATACTGCAGCGGGCGGCTTACGCATGAAAGATCCCAAAGAAACGGCGCAGCGTGGCTTGGAAGCATTCATTTATACGTTGGGTTATGCGGTGAATCAGGACGGAAATTCTGTTCTAAATCAGTTTAATACGCATTGGGAAAGTTTGAATTTATTAGAAAAACTTGGTTTTAAAGTACCGACCGTCGAGCGAAAATTGTGTAAAAATATTCAGGAAGTGGTCGAATTTTGTCACCAGTGGCAGGAGCAACGCGAGGATTATCCTTACGAAATTGACGGGATGGTGGTGAAAGTCAACAGCCGCGAATTGCAGGAGCGCAGCGGTTACACGCAGCACCACCCGCGTTGGGCGATTGCGTTTAAATTTCGCGCCAAGCAAGCAACTTCTAAACTATTAAAGGTGGAGTATCAGGTCGGTAAGATCGGTTCGATCACGCCAGTAGCAAAAATTGAGCCGGTGCAATTGGCGGGCGTCACCATTTCGTCCATTTCCCTTCATAATGAGGACTTTATCACCAGCAAAGACATTCGCCTGGGCGACACCGTGCTCGTGGAACGCGCTGGGGATGTGATTCCGTACATTGTGAAACCGCTGGAAGAACTGCGTTCCGGCGACGAAGTAAAGATTGAATTTCCGCGCTATTGCCCGATCAATGACACTGCTGCGCCCGTTGCGCTGGTGCGTCTGGAGGATGAGGCGGCGTGGCGTTGCCCCACGTGCGTGTGCGGCGCGCAGCATTTGCAGCGTATTATTTTTCATGTGTCGAAAGACGCGATGGATATTGAAGGTTTTGGCAAATCACTCGTGGAACGTTTTTACGAACTCGGCTGGCTGCGCTCGATTGCCGATGTGTATAAGCTGGATTTTGAAAAAATTGCCGAATTGGAAGGTTTTGGTAAAAAATCTGCTGAAAATCTGCGAAAATCGATTGAAAAAGCCAAGCAAAACCCGATTCAGCGCTTGTTGCATAGTTTGAGCATTCATCATTTGGGCAAAAAAGCATCGCGCCTCATTGCCGCAGAAATTGAATACGTGCTTGATTTGCGCAATTGGACGGTCGAGGATTTTACCAAAATCAAAGACGTAGGTCCGGTCGTCGCCGAAAATGTGGTGAATTGGTTTTCCCAAAGTGAAAACATTGCCCTGCTCTCACAAATGGAAAATCTGGGTGTGAATATGCGCCAAACCGCTGAAGACCGCCCGAAGCAAGTCGCTGCCGATGCTCCGCTCGCCGGGAAAACCATCCTTTTTACTGGCACTTTGCAAAAAATGGGTCGTAAGGAAGCGCAACTCAAAGCCGAAGCCGCCGGTGCGAAGAACATCAGCGCGGTAAGCGGGAATTTGAATATTTTGGTTGTGGGGGAAGAAGCGGGTTCAAAACTCAAAAAAGCGCAGGAATTGGGCACGGTGCAGATTTTGACGGAGGATGAGTTTTTGGAATTGGTTGGGTGATGGGGTGATAGGGGAATGGGGGGATTTTTATTATCGTTCTTAAAGTTTTAAAATCCGCTCAAACCTGTTATATCTTCTGCCTTTTTTTTATTTTGCTTGCGAAAATCAGGAATGAAGGCTCCACTATGGCGAAATCGAAGCCCAAAAAGTACGTGCCTAAGCCCGCTGTGGCTTTGGCAACGCCCAAAATCACTACGGTTGCTTTGACCGATGTACCCGGCTGGCTGCGTCATGCGCGCTTGCAGGCTTGGGTGGTTTTTGCGTTGGGTTTTCTGCTGTATGCGAATACGCTGGGACACAGCTACACGCAAGACGATGCCATCGTCATTACCGACAATATGTTCACCACGCAAGGCGTGGCGGGCATTCCAGGCATTTTAAAATATGATACTTTTTATGGTTTTTTCAAAGAAGCAGGCAAAGCCAACCTGGTGGCAGGCGGGCGCTATCGTCCATTGACGCTGGTGCTTTTTGCGATGGAATATCAGTTGTTTGGACAAAATCCATTCATTGGTCACTTGATGAATGCCTTGTTGTATGGGTTGACTGGTTTTGTATTGTATTGGCTTGTATTACAGTTATTTGCATCCAAAGATAATTTGGTGCCGTCGCATTTGATTGCTTTGGCAACCAGTTTGCTGTTTATTGCGCATCCTATTCATACAGAGGCAGTTGCAAATATAAAAGGAAGAGATGAAATTGTAGCTTTGCTGGGCAGTCTGGCGGCTTTGTATTTTTCGCTAAAGGCGTTTTCTACTAAAAAAAGCGCCTTGAATATTGTGGCGGGTGCCTTATTTTTTCTTGCCTTACTAGCCAAAGAAAATGCCATTACGTTTGTTGCCATTGTACCGCTCACGTATTATTTCTTTTCAAAATCTAATGTGAAACAGATTGTTATTCAGACATTTCCATTCGTAATCGCCGCTTTTTTATTTTTAGTCATTCGCACGTCAGTCATTGGCTTGGGTGCAGGCGAGCCTCCGATGGAATTGATGAATAATCCTTTTTTAAAATGGCAAGCCAATCAATATGTGCCTTTTACAGGAGCAGAACGCCTCGCCACCGTCACCTTCACGCTCGGCAAATACCTGCAATTACTGGTATTTCCACATCCTTTGTCGCACGATTACTACCCGCGGCAGGTGGGCATTATGACATTTGGTGATTGGCAGGTGCTAGGGAGTCTGGCATTGTACGCAGGGTTGGTCATTTACGCCATTTTGGGCTTGCGCCGCAAAGACCCGCTCAGCTACAGTATTTGGTTTTATTTAATAACACTTTCCATCGTGTCCAATCTTGTTTTTCCGATTGGAACCAACCTTGCCGAACGTTTGTTATTTATGCCAAGTGTAGGATTTTGTTTGGCAATTGTTTTGTTATTGCAAAAAATGTTTTTTAGTAAAAAATTAACGGCGTTTAAACAATTGTATCCTTTTTTTGGCGTCATAATGTTACTTTTTGCATTTTTCAGCGTCAAAACAATAAGCCGAAACCCAAGCTGGAAAGATAATTTTACCCTTTTCACAACCGACATTCAAACTTCGCCGAATAGCGCCAAATTGCGAAATGCCGTTGGCGGCGAATTAGTTACACAATCTGTCAATGAAAAAAATGAGCAGCAGCGTCTGGCAATGTTGCAAGAAGCGGCGGGTCATTTGAGAGAAGCTGTTAAAATCCACCCAACCTATAAGAACGCTTATTTATTGCTAGGCAATTGTTACAATTATTTGCAACAATATGACTCGGCTATTGCCAGCTACCGACAGGCTTTGGCATTAGACCCCGATTATAAAGAAGCTTTTGATAATCTGACAATTACCTATACCCAGGCGGGGCGCTACTACGGCGAGCAGCAAAATGATTTGGCGAAAGCCGTTGAGTATTTGCAGCAGGGGTATCAGTTGCGCTCAGACGATTATGAGACGGTGCGTTTGTTGGGCGTTGCATACGGCATTGGCGGCAATGCGCAAAAAGCAATTGAATTTTTTGAAAAAGGCACCCAGTTACAACCCAACAATGCCGGAGCCTGGTACGACTTGGGCACCGCTTATCACAATGCGGGCAATCCTGAAAAAGGCAATGAATACATTCAAAAAGCACTGGCGATGGAGCCGGATATTGTACAAAAAAGAACTGGACAATAGATTTTGGGCGATAGACCTTAAAAGGTTATGAACCAACATCTAACGTCTTAAAAAAAAGAAGTGAATCATGCACAAGACGACCCGAACCTCGGTCAACACCTGGAGCAGAAGCATGCTTTTTGCTTTTCTGGCAATGGTATTCCTCTTTGGCGCACAAGAGTGTATGCCACAAGACAAACCCCGTGGTCCGCTGACAAAGGCGGAGCTTTGGGCAGATTCCATTTATAACACCCTGAGTGAAGACGAGCGTCTGGGGCAGTTGTTCGTGATTCGCGCGCATTCCAATCTAGGCGATGATCATATTGCCAATGTTGAAAAGTTGATAAAAACGTACCAGGTGGGCGGTTTGTGCTTTTTTCAGGGAACTCCAGAGAAGCAGGTAGAACTGATCAATCGATACCAGGCGCTGAGCAAAATTCCATTGATGATTTCCATCGATGGCGAATGGGGCTTGGGCATGCGGATGAAAGAGAGTACCATTAGCTTTCCGCGGCAACTGACGCTGGGCGCTGTTCAAAATAATCAACTGATCTATGACATGGGCGTCGAAATTGCCCGTCAGATGAAGCGCGTAGGGGTTCAAGTTAATTTTGCGCCGGATATTGATGTCAATAATAATGCAAAAAACCCGGTCATTCATACCCGTTCGTTTGGAGAAGATCGTGAAAACGTAGCACAAAAAGCCTTGCAATACATGAAAGGGATGCGGGATAATGGTGTGATGGGCAGCGCCAAACACTTTCCTGGGCATGGCGATACCGACGTCGATTCGCATCTGGATTTGCCAATTATCAACCACAACATGGCACGGCTGGACAGCATCGAGCTGTACCCTTTCAAAGTATTGGCAGAAGCAGGCGTTGGCTCCATCATGGTAGCACATTTGAATGTACCTGCGCTCGACCCACGCGCCAATCGCCCTACTTCGCTTTCGCGGAATACGATTACCAATTTATTAAAAGAAAAAATGGGATATAATGGCTTGGTTTTCACAGATGCTTTAGAAATGAAAGGCGTGACCAAGCATTTTGGCAATGGGCAGGTGGAAGCCGAAGCGCTCGCGGCGGGCAATGACATGCTGTTGCTGCCGGAAAATATAGAAGCCTCTATTCTCGAAATAAAAAAATACCTCGCCGATGGTCGCCTGAATCCAAAACAGGTCGAAGAAAGTGTGAAAAAAGTGCTAGCGGCTAAGTATAATTTAGGTTTGACGAGCTTTATACCCGTTCCGGTGGACAGTGTGCGCGCCGATTTAAATAGCAAACAAGCTTTGCTTTTAAAACGCACTTTGTACGAAAATGCTATGACGTTGGTACGCAATTCGGATAATCTGTTGCCATTTAAAAATATAGCAAACAAAAGCATTGCTTCGTTGAGCATTGGCGCTGCCGCCAAAACGCCTTTTCAGGGACGCCTGGACAAATATGCGAAAATCACGCATTTGCAAAGTCCCAAAGAAATTCCCGCGAATTTATTGACACAGCTGAAAACAAAAGACATTGTCATCATCAGTTTACACGATATGAGCGGCTCGGCGGGCAAAAGTTTTGGTATTTCGCAAAGCGCTAAAGATTTGATTGAAAATTTGCGCAAGCAAACCAAAGTCGTGTTGGTCATTTTTGGAACACCCTATGCCTTGCAATATTTTGATAATGTGAATTGGGTATTGCAAGCATATGAAGAAGACCCGATTGCGCAAGATGTAGCGGCTCAGGCGCTGTTTGGAGGCATCCCCGTTTTAGGAAAATTGCCGGTGACCGCCTCTGCCAAAAGCCGATATGGACAAGGCATTTTGATCGAAAAAGCAACGCGTTTGGGCTATACCGAACCAGAAAAAGTAGGGTTGAATTCTTTGACGCTTTCAAAAATTGACACCATTGCGCAGCAAGCAATTCTGGCAAAAGCGACGCCGGGTATGGTAGTACTGGTAGCAAAAGACGGGCAGGTGATCTATGAAAAAGCGTTTGGAAGTCATTCTTATACGGGCAGCCAACCGGTGAAAACGAGTGATTTGTATGATTTGGCATCTGTGACCAAAATTGCCGCGACAACGCTGGCTATGATGAAATTGTACGACGAAGGTAAGATTGACCTGGATCAGACCCTTGGTTTTTACCTGCCAGAATTGCGCGGTAGCAACAAAGCGCCGCTGACCATTCGCCAGGTAATGACACACCGCGCGGGTTTATTGGGGTGGATTCCATTTTATAAACAAACCGTTGTTAAAACGCGGCGTTCGGTTCGACCTTCCACCAAGTATTACCGTACTGTTAAAACTTCTACGTACAGCGTACCGGTGACGGAAAAACTTTACATGCGCAATGATTTTGTCAATTCGATCTGGACTCAAATTCGAAATTCTAAATTGCGTAGCAACAATAATTACCGATACAGCGATCTAGGCTTTTATTTATTGAGCAAAGTCGTATTGAAAGTAAGCGGCAAAACGCTCGATCAGTATGTAGCGGATGAGTTTTATGCGCCATTGGGGCTGCATCGCACCATGTTTAATCCTTGGAAATCTTTTACTTTAGATAAAATGGCACCGACCGAGGAAGATCACAGCTTTCGCAATCAGCGCGTACGGGGCTATGTGCACGACATGGGCGCTGCTATGCTGGGCGGCGTGAGTGGTCACGCTGGCTTGTTTTCGGATGCCATTGGGCTGGCTACGCTCATGCAAATGCTGGCAAACGAAGGCATTTATGGCGATTTGCGCCTGCTAGATTCTACCACGGTGAATGCTTTCACGCGCCGCGAACCCACTAGCACCCGCACCGGCATTGGCTTCGACCTGTTTAAAGCAAATCCGAACATGAAAATCGGTATGCCAAAAAATGCCTCTGGCTTAACCTATGGTCACATTGGCTTTACAGGCACCTGCACTTGGGTGGATCCGATGAATAATGTGGTGTACGTGTTTCTTGCCAATCGGACGTATCCTTCTGCTAACAACTTCCGAATCAATAAGTTAGGCATTCGTTCCCGAATTCTTGGCGTGGTGTACGAAGCAATGGGCAGCAACGTGCGCATTATGGATGAAAAAGGCAATTTGCAAGTTGAAGCGCTGGAGAAAAAGCAATTACCCAACTCCTTGTCATCCAATCAAATAGTGAGCACACGCGCTAATGTGAATTAAATAAAGTGCAACGCAAAAAAATCGCTTTTATTCATCCGGGTAGCGCTTATTTACCTGAACTAGAGGCATATGGTGCTTTCTTTACAAAGCATGGTTTCGAGGTTGACATTTTTACTAAAAAAGATAGCATTATTTTATCAAATTATGATATAGAATGGCACCTCATGGGCACAGACCATTCGCCTAAAGTGCCGGGTAGATTAAAAATTCACGAATATACTTCCTTGTCTCTTCCTCCGCTAGCAAAATGTAAAAATCAGGTTAAAACCTGGATCAGCACAACGCCTGATTTTAGGATTTTCTTGAACGAAGCAATTCAGCGGGAACTTCATTTTTTTGACGGCGCGCCTTATCTCTATCGCTCCGCCGGCATTGGTAGTCATTTTTTTGCATCTAACATTCAATCCACACCGATTTATGATTTTGTTTACTTAGGTGCTATGCATGCTACGCGAAAAATGGAATTATTATTTAATTTTTTTTTAGCGCATTTTAAATCTGAAACTTTCCTAATCATTGGAGAAGCTCCTTTTTCTTTAATAAAGCGATTTCAATCTGATCAACTTCATTTTATTGGAAAAATTCCTTACATAAATGTACCTTCATATTTAAAAAAAGCAACATATGGGATCAATTACATACCGCTTCGTTACCCTTATACATTACAACCATCTTATAAATTATTAGATTATTGTGCATCGGGATTAAAAGTTATTACAACTGATTATGAATGGGTCAATCAATTTGAGCAAAAGCAGGGTGGACATTTTTTCAAAATTAAAAAAGACTGGAGTAATTTTCATCCTGATTCGATCAGTAGTTTTGATTACAGAACGCCCGATGTAGCTGATTTACAATGGGATGGCATAATAAACGCCTCCAATATTATGAATTTTATTCAGCAGTATTTTGTAAAAGTTTAAAATATTGGTTTGCTATTGTATCAATTTTATAAGGCTGAATTAACTCGTCCAAATACACTTGTGCAACTTGTTTGTCTTTATTGGCAGTTATAAAATCCAAAATTTTATCAGCCATTGCTTCATACGCGTCTTTCATTACATCTAAGGTTAATAAAAGCGGGTACTTTGTCATAAAATCAGTAAATGGATCATTTTTACAAAAAGATAAATTTATAATTGGCTTACCGCTCATTATATAATCTACACATTTACTAGGTAAATGATAATCTGTTGTGTTGCCCACATTTACTAAAAAGTCGATTGATTTCATAGCTGCCGCAGCTTGCGCGCGCGGAACCAGGCCATGTAATCGCAAACTAGGTAATAAGTTTTGGTAATGTTTAAAAATATTTTGAAAAACGGGAGGAATTTCTCCAAAGAAATGTAAAATCAACTTAATGTGAGGCGCTTTATGATGTATTTGATGAAATAATTTTAATAAAACATCCGGTGTACGAATAGGGTTATAAAATGCCCCAAAATAAGCTAAATGAATAGCATTTGGCTCTTTTTTAAAGGCGCTGCCTACTGCAGGTATTACATACAAAGGAGGTGTAACTTTTATTTTATTTATAAATTGAGGAAAATATTGTAAATATCTTTGTCGAGTCCGCTCAACTGTAACGCTAATAGCATCTGACAAACTAAATAATTGCTCCTCTTTTTTATAATTAAATCGCTGATACACATAATGATTATTCACAAAAATTTCTTTTACAAAAGAAAAGGGATCCTCTATATCCATTACCCATCGTATAAGTGGAAACTGTTTTTTTATAGCAGCCGCAATTAAATGCGCGGTGAATGGCTGCGAAATACTAATGATAGCATCATAATTATATTGCTTTTGTAACATTAAAGCTCGTTTTCTACCCGAAAAATACCAAACACAGCTTCCATCGGGCCAATAAATATTACGCCATGTAATATCCATCATTCTTTCTATGATACCGCGCCACCGCCCTTTATTCACATATCTTTCGCCCCCTAATTCCCCTCTCCTTTTAGTCATCCCCAATAAATTATATAACATATCTAATAAAGACGCATGCCCAACACGATGTACCCGAACATCATTTATAACCGTCTCCTTTGGCGTTCCACTCCTATGCGTACAAAGTACATGCACCTCCTGTCCTTGCTGCGTCCAATATTCAGCGATGGCTGACCAGCGAAATACATTAGGGTTAATCGCAGGGTGATACTGAGTATGTACTATTAGAATTTGCATCAGTGATGAATGTTATATGATGCCGATAAATAAATTTTTTCAAGTGTTTCTAGAGCTATTGGCAAAAATATCAAAGTGGTAGGTACTAGGAAAAGTCGCGATTCCCAACCTACGGCAAGGGTAAAATGCATCAAAAACCAAATAGGCACCAGTGTTATAAACAATTTTTGTAATAATAATGAGCTTTTCCGAAACCAGTAAATACACCAAAGTGGAAGAATGCTTACTGTGCCAAAAACTTCAAAATAAGTAAAAATACCTTTATAACTAAATAAATTTAATAGAAGCATAGGAAATCCAACCGGAGCTCCATATAGTACGGGCTCTTGATAACCAAAATGCCATCTAATCAGAAAGAATATAATGATAAAAGCCACCAGCGATAATCCAGCAATGATGTTAATAAAGAGAGGAGGCAGTTGAATACTACTTCCTTTTTTATAGGCAAAGGAAAACCAGAAAAAGAATGGAATCAGCAGGGAAGTTTCCCGGTTTAGCGATCCAAGTACCGTAATAAGCAGTATCCACCAGGGTAATTTTTTTTCAACAATGATAATACCCATTGCCAAATATAATATTACATCAATATAAATATTGAAAGAAAAATCGCTATCAAAAACAGCATTTCCCATAGAAAGCGCCAAAAATGATAAACCAAAGTAAATAAGCCATTTATTAAATATAAAGTGATGATAAAATCTAATGCAAAAAATAAATATTAAAAAATGTAAAAAAGCACGAAACCCAATAAATATAATATAGTAGCGAACGATTTCAGGAGTTTTATTAGGAAAAACTTTAGATACCGGGATTAATTTATCAATCGTATTGGTGTAAACCTGATATCCTATCTCAATTAAAAGAGGACACAGGATGCGATATTGCCAGGGGTTAAAAAACATAGATTCTCCTCTAAGCCACTCTTGATGTCGATCATAATGAGAATAGGCAACGCCATACTGAAGATTGCGATAGATCGGATAAGTCGTCAATAAGAATAATGCTATTCCAATTATTACATAATTTTTAAGTTTATGCATAATGATCATGAATGTCATTTTTTTATGTAAAATCCGTCAGTTACTTTATTCCCACGCATCATAAGGTCAGGGTGATAGCGCCGTGGCAAACAAGGGGGTAAAATACCTTTACACAAATTATCTTCTGCAATTTGGATCGTTGTATCATTCATTTGAAGAGTTTCGTAAATATTATCTGGTTTAACTGGTAAAGGATAAATAAAATGGTAAATAAAATCAGGATTTTCTATAACAGATGCAATACTGCTGCGTAATAATGAAATGAATACTAACGTAATCGTCCCCAATCGAACCCATCTCGTGTATTTATCTAAATATTTTTTAAATGAAGTCCCGAAAGATATAACTAAAAATACAACAACAATGCCCCAACCGAATCTAATTGCAGGAATACGAACAAACCAAATGACAATTGCAATCGCCAAAGTTATTTGCAAATATAATAAATACTGATTTGACTCTTGTTTTTTTCCGGTTTTTAGAAAAATCTGATATAAAAGCAGCACAAAACCAAACGGAACTCCAAGTATAATGGTTTTGCCAATAAGTTGAACCCAGACAAGAGGAAACCATATTGGAAGCCATTCTTCCCAAGGCACTTCACGTGACACGTAGGTATTAAAATCTCTTGCTAACTCTATTTTGGCATACTCACTCACATAAAAATATTGCCCTCTAGCTAAATAAAGAGGCACTTTCCAATCAACATCAAAAAAATCTATAAAAAATAATGGATATACTAAATAACCGCAGATAAAATAATTACGCATTATCCAACTCCCTACTATTAGTAACGTTACTGATGTAAGACATGCAATAAAAATTATCTTTTGCTTTTTATAAAAATTATAGAATATCCAAATTATAATAGGGGAAAGTAAGGTTATTACAAATTTATTTGTAATAACAAAAGCAAAAAGCATTGTCAGGATTAAAATATCAAAATCTGTAGTGTATAATGAATTGGAGTCTATTTTTTTTACTATGAGTATTAAAAAATAAATACTACCATACATGTAAATAAAATCTGCATCCATCGTTGTAAGGTAGGCACGAAAAAGAAAGAATAAAGCGCTTGTTTGAATAAGTGCAGAAAGTGTATGCGAAAAATTATTTCTTAAAATTTGATTAAGTCCGCTTAAAAATGAATAAGAAAAAATAATAAACAAAAAACTATTTACATCATACAAGCCTCCCGAGAAAAGCCAGGTCATACTAAAATAGGCATTCGTCATATAAATGCCTGGATTAAAGCCGAAGCGGTCTTCAATATTGGCAATTCCCGGAACCACCCTATAATTTTCAATCCAACGAATAAGAGGCAAATGGTACCCGCCTTCGTCATCCACCAAAGATGGTCCGATTGTTTTAACCAGCGCAATTAATATTACTAACCCCAACGCCAATTTAGTAGCCCAATGCAATTGTATAAATTGCATGTACCAGGTTTTTACAATATTTAAAAATGAATTGTAAAATAAAAAAATACCTATTAAAAGAAAAACGGAGATACCAATATTAATTTTATAATTAATTGAAAAAAAAAGAGACAAAAAATTACATAAAGTAGTTAGTGCGATTAATCCGACTATAATAATTCTATCAATTGATAATTCGGCTACTTCCCATGGGATAATTTTTTTTATTGTAATAGAAAATATTATTCCCATCGAGGCTAAAGTAAGGGAAATATAAAGCCAATTGCAAAGTACGAAGATCATCTTTATTATTTGATTAATTGTTGAATACCCGCAATTAATGATTTGTTAAATCGCCAAGTCAAAATGCTATAGAGTGCTGTAAATATAAGCAAAAAAAGGAAGGTAAAGCTATTACGTGGAACAAAAAATACCCCAATAACAACAGGTAATAAACTGGAAAGAGTAATTAAAAAAGGAATCTTTACAACATTGGTGAATTCTTTAAAAGTGCTTTTTAAATTAGGTAGAACGAGGAGAAAATAAACAAAAAGTGTAAAGACCGCGAAAACAAAGAGATTGGCAACTGTAGCTCCGCTCAGTCCCCATTGGCAGCCTACGGTTACTACAAATGCCTGCAGAGGAAGCAACAACACATTACTATAAAACCATAGTCGAATTTTACTTTGCGCTAAAAGCAAAACATCAATAGGATTAAGTAAATAGTGAAAAACACAAAATACGCAAAGTAGTTGAAAAACATAGGTATAATCAATCCACTCAGCTCCGAAATACAGGCTTATTAGAGGTTTGGTAGCAATTATTAATGTAGCTACAATAGGTAAATTTAGTGCAGATAAATGGCTAAGCATTTGAAAAAATAAATATTTTTGTTTTTTCGTATTTTTTTGAAAATGAACTAACACTGGGAAAGTTGTTTTTTCAACAATGTCACTCGCCAAATTGAATGGGCGTACTAGTGTTCGTTTAAACAAATCATAAACGCCAAGCGCTTCTCCACCGAGTAATTTTCCTATGATTAATAAGTCAATTTGCCCTGCAATTTGTACGAGGATACGCTCAGCCCAATGAAAGCGGCTAAAAACAATGTATTGTCGAACACTCTGATAATCAAATAAAAAATAAGGAATAAATAATTTTTTACCTTTTATGATTATAATTATTAGCTCTATTATATAGCGGCTAATATAGCCAGCCAACATCGCATAAGCCCTCCAACCTTGCACAGCTCCCAAGCACACAAAGAAAAATCCAACGGCAGTACCAACAAGTTCTCCCATTGCTAAAGCATCAAATTGCATTTTTTTTTGCAATAGCACCTTATATTGTGCTCCAAAAGCATGAAAAAGCACAACAGTGCTATACGTAATCGTGATGGGTATTAAAATGGGCGCATCATAAACGCCTGCTAACACAAAGGAAAGAAAGGCAATAATAACAAACAAAAGTGTACCCGTAAATAAATTGAACCAAAACAACGAAGATAATACCCTTATGGAATTTTCTTTTATTTGAACTAAGGCGCTATTAATTCCGGCAGATTGGAGTTGAATGCATATATTGACAAAAATGCCAGCAATTGCTACCCAAGCAAAATCAGATTTTTCGAGGTAGCGGGTCAAAATTGCTATTTGTATTATTCCTGTTGCCACACCGACCACAGACGCCAAGCCGGTCCAACGAATTCCTGAGAAAAAACTTTGACGAAATGACATATAATATTATAAATCAAAAATATGAATACATTACATTTTGTAACAAACACGCTGTACCCTTGCATTTGCAGCCTCATTGGCTGGATGCGGTATGCGGCGCCAATCATTGGGATGTAGCACTAGCGCTTGATGCCAATCGAAAAATAATGGGTGCGATGCCATATCATATCGTAAAAAAATGGGGTATTACAATCATAAAAATGCCGCCGCTGACTGATTACACTGGGGTTATTTTTAATTATGAAAATATTGAATGTACAAAACCTTATACAAGAATAGCTTTTGAGCAAAAAACGCTCATTGAATTAGTTGGCCAACTACCTAAAACAACCTTTTTTCATCAACAATATTACCCAGAATTGGATAATTGGCTTCCTTTTTATTGGGCAGGTTTTCGGCAGACCACAACTTATACTTTCCGGTTAGAAAATCTAACGGATTTGAATTTGGTATTTACCAATTTTAAATCAAGTGTACGCACAAATATCAGGAAAGCCCGCACATTAGTAAATATTATACACAGTGACGATGTAATGTCTTTTTATCAAATTTATGCTCAATCCCTGGATCGAAGAGCCATCGCCCCCCCCTATACATTTGCAGCATTACAACAACTTGATACCATTTTATCAGCAAAACAACAACGTAAAATTTTCTTTGCCAAAAGTAAAGATTCTGGTATTCATTATGCGGCATTATATGTTGCTTACGATCATCATACCGCCTATTTTCTGTGGTGGGGCATTCACCCTGCTTATAAAGACAGCCACGCACTGCAATTCGTTTTTTGGGAAGCCATTCAAAACCTACATCATCAAGTACAGCAAATTGATTTTTGCGGCAGCATACTTCCCTCTATGGAGCGAATGATCCGAGGTTTTGGGGGCGTACGCCGCCCTTGTTATGTCATTTCCAAAACTAGTAATAAATATTTACAAATTGCCAGTATCATTTTGAACCGAAATTATTAACCGTTATTTTAAAAAAGTAATAAAAATCAAAATAATCATTACATGGCTATATGATTTGTTATCGTAGAATTACTAATTTGCCTATGCTATTTTTAAAAAAACGATCTGTATCATTCTCGTATTTACCCAATTCCTTTCCATTTTGATCTTTTATTATCATTCGATATAAGTAAACACCATTTGCCAAGCGATTGCCATAAGTATCCGTACCATCCCAGGCGAATTCCGTTTGGTGGGTACCAATGCGGAGCGGACCGAGCTCATTTTGAGTCAACTCACGCACAATTCTACCCGACACTGTCATAATTTGAATGATAAACTGAGTGGGTATTTCGTCGCCCGTAAGGGTATAAACGAACCGGGTGGACGTGGAAAATGGGTTAGGATAATTGAACACATTGGAAATCAAGGACTCTGTAATGATTTCAAAATTAATTCGATAGTCAATTTGTGCGGCAGCATTGCCAGAGGCATCTTTGGCTTGCACAATCAAAGCATAGCGCCCCGAGTTGGCAAAGGAAGGCTGCCATTCGAGTTTTGCCTGATTGGCTTTCCCATCGGCAGATGCCGGGTAAAATTGAATTCCGTCTTTTGACAAATCAATCTGCGTGGTAAGCGGCGTCAAGGGATTATCAGGAGTAGGGCTTTCCAAAAACAGGTTGAATAAAGAAGGATTATCCAAACGTAAATAACGATTCTCATCTTTTAACTGAATGGTAATGTGAGGTTTAGCCGACACCAGATCGCCATCCATGATGCGAATGCCATCAAATGTAACATCAAGTAATGGATTACGATTATCTTTTTCAATAAAGACATCAAAAACTCCAATATTATTAAAAAAATATAACTCTTTCTGATGCTTGTCTGGATTGACTTCGATCAGGATGCGATATGCACCACTGAGGGTGCGGGTGTCCAGCGTCCAATTTACGATCAAGGTATCTTGCTGGAGGAGAGGCTGAATCTGCTGATATTCTTGGCGTATTAAAACTCCATCTTTTAAGATATTATATTTTACTAGCAAGCTATCCATATCGTAATTACTAGCGTTGGCAACTGCCACTTCTAATTTTAATGGTGCACCTTGCGGAAGCGTATCCTGGTTCAGTTGAAAATACAGATTCGGTGCTAAAACAGCATCTGGTAACCCCTCATACAACACCCGCCAATAATCGAGTTGTGGTGCTGTTCGTTTTTCCTGATCAGTAGCGTCCAATTGCAAACGGAGCATTGGGAATTCTTGGGCGTTTATTGCGGCTAATGATGTGTCAGAATTTGTAAGATTTTCCATTAATAAAACGGCAGAAGAATCGGATCGAATACCATAAACGTCTAAATCATATTTGTCGTATTCGTCATTAGGTATAACTTTCCATTGCAAGCGTGACCAGGCGGAGGCATTGCCAATAATCTTAGAATGAATAGTTCCAGCAAACCAATTCCCGTAAAGCAAGAACTCTTTTTCTAAAATCTGCTTTGCGCTATCTGCTAGCACCTCTTGAGGTTTAAAAAGAGGATCATCTTTTTTATAAACAAAAATATAGGGACGAGCTCCACTGGTAGCGGTACTGCGGATAAGTTTGGCACCTTGCATTCCTAATACGTCAAAAAGATTAGTGCCTAGAGAATCCGTATCGCCTTCCCATTCCTCTGGTTTATAAGTATTTGCATTATTTTGAAACGAAAATATCACCACATAATGACCAGACGGGATTATATTTTGAAGAAATTCAATTGCAGCTGCCCTTTTTTGTCTTGTTAAAGTGGAAAACGGGAAAGCAGTTGTGCCCCATTCGATTTGGCTGCCGTACTGTCCAAGGGGAGCGTTGTCCCACACTTTGCCGGTTGCACCATCTACCACAAAAATGTACAGACCACCCGCAATGGCATTGTAATAACCTTGGTAAATGTAGGTTGCCCCGTCAAATTCTGCAAAAGGCAAGTAGCCTCCTGTGTAAGTTGTATTGCCTACTTTTACGACTTTAAGATTGTCAGTAAATTTCCAGCGACGAGTTGCCTCAGGCAATTGCATATTGACCAACTGATTCTGTTTGAACTGATATAAGTGGGATTGATTCCATCCATTTAAACCATTACGAATATAAATAAAAGAACTACTACTCCAAATATATCCAAATTGTGTTGTGCTATCAGGACTCACGCGCCAATAATACACTGTACTATCTCGCAGGGTAATATTAGGTTGCCATTCAATTAAGCCGCCAATTTGATCAATGGTGGCTTCTGTTTTAAAAGGGCTATCAAACTTTGCGGTGGTATCTATTTCTATGATATATCGTTGTTGCGGAGCGGTAGTATTCGTGGTGGAAGCCATCAAACGCAAAGGTGTATCATGCACCATTGCGAAAGGAGTGGGGTATAAAGTTGTAACAGCATTGGAAAAAATATAAAAATCAGTACCTCGCCCAGCAATAGAGTCCACTAGTTCATTATTCGTTCTTGCTTCAGGAATGGGCAACTCATCAATGTGGTTATCGCTATTAAGTCGAATAAAAATTTTATTAAACCCAACGCCTCGTGTACTCAAAACGGGCAAACGGATGGCAAGCTCTTGCTGATAGCGGGGCGTTGGAATTTTGATTTCCGCAGCCACATAAGTAGCGCCATCTGGAAATTTTCTTGTGATTTCTATTAACAAACTGTCTTGTATAGCTTTACCAATATTTAAAATATTAAATTGTAGAGTAAAGCTATCTTGCTGTGCACTGATCACAGCAGGTGCAAAGGCAACGCTCCCTTTTTCAATCAAATAATCCGGCTGTCCATAAGGCATCAATACAAGCGCTGGATCACCATGTAATGAGAATTGCTGTAAAAGCGAACGATATGCTATACTACTGAATGTTGGTGTGTCAAATTGCTGAATAACCGCTTTGGAAATTGCGCCGAGGCTGCTGCCATACATGCTAGTGCCCAGCCGATTGTAAAATTCTCTCTGAAAATTGTAAAGTGGAGTTATATTGCCTCGATCCGTTGAACCTAAAAATGCAATCGCACCTCGATTTTCCTGCATCAGGAACTGTTCAGAAGCGCTTTTTTCAAGTTGATTGCTGCTATTAAAATAAAAATAATTTCCAGTCTGACACCCCAATGAAAAAATACACATGTATCTTTCTTTATTTTCATAACTTGCCGGATCTTCTAGTGTTAAATCAAAACCTGTGGGGCTGGAATGTCCAAAAAAAGTAACAATAGAAACGCCTTGATTAATCCTTTGCAATAAAGCTTCTGTTTGCGATTGCTGAATGGGATCTACGCTGGTTTTAAAAAAAGAGGTAACTTCTGCTCCAAATTGGTTTACTTCCATCATGGTTTTAAGTTGGTTGAGCGAATTCCGAATCGAAGTTTGCTCGCTCAAAGATCCTCCACCTCCCAAATGAAGCACTTGCTTGCGCCAGGCGCGCGCATCATCCTCGTTCGAGGAGGGATTCTCAAACTGGCGCACCTTTTCCAGATACAGCTCTACCTCCTTCGAATTAATAGCGGCTATTCTACCCACCGGAATTGCTGGTGTTTGATTGTCCACCCTTGCCATTAATAGATTGTCGGAGCCCGGATAGCCAAAAGTAGGCACGTGCGATACGTTGATTCTTTGCTGCAATCCAGCGCTATTTCTTAAAAAAATGTACTCCTGCCCTTTCCCCATCAATAAGAGGTAGCGCGGCTTCAGATTCCAAAAATGCAGGGCAAAGTAGCCAAAATTGCGAATCGCTAAAGGGTGGCGGTGTATGCCATATGAAAATTGTTCATATAAGTCTTCTATAAATAAAACAGCGGTACTATACTGACCTCCTTCCGAAGATGCCCGATAATCGGCATAAGCTTGCACGCCTGCCCCATCATTGTACAATCTTTTACTGGTAATAATGACGTAGTCAGCATTGATCGCTTTATAATCCTCAAATTTTATTGGAACTAAAGCGTTAATCGTTCTTGCCCCTGCTTGTGCATTGATTAAAATAAGTTCTCGCTCCTGAGCAGAAGGGGGCAAATTTATCTTAATTTTATTGCCTTCTATGGCAGCGACAATGCGCAATTGATTGGTTATATCATATAAAATAGGTGGCGTGCTGCTGCGATTAAAATTTTCAATTTCCAGAAATTTGGGCGTATCAGAAGCTGCTATTTTAAATAAAAAAGCGGTTTGATTCTCAAAATTAAAAGCGCGTGGGTAGCGCAACTGCACCGTAGCAATGGCAATTCGACCGGTCGTATCTTGAATTTTCAGCTGAAATGAATCTGCTGGTGCCAACTCCAAACGATCGTCTCGAATTTTGTCGCCAACAAATTGCTCTGTTTTTAACAGCTGCCCATTTGAACGTATTAAAATCGAATGTGAATTAGTGCCAATTCCTACCAGCCTAATATTCAATTGGTTATTAATAGAATTTGTCACTTTATGCTTTGGCAATAATTTGGCATCAAAGGATCCCTTGAGTGCAATGGACAGGGCATAGCCCTCTCCAGGATCGAAGGTCGATTGGGAAAGCTCCCCGGAAGAAGGTTGCACCAAACCATTGGTATAAACATTGGTGATCTCGCCCCAAAACCATTCCTCGCGCGGCGGCAGATTGTTCAAATCGTTCTCAAAAGCTTGAAAACGTAAAGCTGGTGTGCCCGGCGCTGCCACCGTCAAAAAATAAGCCGAAGTATCGGTAATAAGGCTATATGCAGGGTTTAGCATGTCTTCCCTTCCATTGAGGTACAGGTATTGATCTATTTCGCTGCGGTTTTTACGACCAAAAAATTCGATGTAATTTTCACCGATGTAAAGCGGAATTTGATTGCCATTATTAAAAACTTGAAGCGTTGAGAGGTCGTTCATGGAAATGCCTTGTGCTTCGAGCGTTTGAAAGGACACTCTGTAAATGCCATCATCGGCAATTAACATTTTATAATATTGCTGGTCATAATTGATCCACTCATTTCCATAGCGGGTGACGCCATTGATGTTCATCTGAGCGGAAAGCAAAATAGGGAAGCTGAGCAGCAAGACCCAGCATGCGTAAACAGGGCTAAGGAGTATCACGTTTTTCATTGGAGATGGAGTTCCGTATAAATTCAGAGCCAATATCGCAATAAGCGGGTTAAGTTTCAAAAAAAATGTTATTTAAATTTGCATCAAGCAGCTAGACTCAACGAAGTTGTTTAAAATTAAAGATATTATTGAATATAAAAACGAACCAGTATCGTTCATAAAGCAGCTAATTTTGCCACAAATGCACAAAAACACGCATTCATTGGCTAATTCAACGTGAATAATGGCTTTAGTTTCGCTAAATCGGTGTTTTTTTTACCACCTTAGGCATCTTAGATCACGAAGCACTTGAACCGTACATATTTAAGGTGTCCTTAGGTGTCTAAGGTGGTTAAAATCAAAGAAGCGCTTTGGGTGAAGTCAGTATAGAAGAAAAATCAAGGAATGGAGTATATTTCATTGATTATCAATTTACTGCAATTAATTTCATCCATTACTCATGTTAACATTAGTGTTTTTTATCAATTTTAAACAAGCTCAACATCAAATCCCATCAGTCAATGTCCGATTATTCTATTTTAAAACCTGCCATTTTTTCTAAACGCACCACACGTACCCTGCGCTGGGTAGAACGCAGCATACGCGCAGGCGGGGGAGGTTCCGCTGCATATTTTCACACCTGGAAAGGCTGGGCACCCCCTTACCCTGAAACAACAGGTTACCTAATCGAAACATTATTTGATTACGGGCATTTTTTGAATGAAAAACATTGGAAAAATTTGGCAATAACGAGTGCAGATTGGCTTTGCAGTATTCAGCGCGCAGATGGCGCATTCCCCGGCGGTTTGGGCACACAAGGGGTTCCTATTATTTTTGACACAGGGCAAATTTTATTTGGATTGACTCGCGCTTTCCTCGAAACCGACCTTAATACTTATAAAACTGCTTTATCAAAAGCGGTGGACTGGCTGTTAGCGTTGCTAACAACGGATGGCAATTGGCAGCAGTTTTCTTATACAAAAGGCTATATTCCAAGCTATTATACACGCGTCATTTGGGGCATATTATATGCCAATATCGTTTTAAAAGATGAAGCGACGACAGAAAAAATGAAGCAGACATTACATGCTTATTTACAAAAAATAACGCCTTCATTAACCATAGAAAATTGGGCGTTTGCGCCAAACGAACGCGCTTTCACACACACAATGGCGTACACGCTGCGGGGCATGCTGGAAAGTGCGGTGTTGTTAAAAGATGAATTCACATTGCGTCAAACGTATCAAATTATAAATAAATGGATGGATATATTACATCAACATAAAAAATTAGCTGGACGATATGATGAAAATTGGCGAGGCGATTATTCTTTTACCTGTGTAACAGGCAATGCGCAAACGAGTTTGTTATACGCAAAAGCTTATCAATATTCTGATAACCAACAATATTTAGATATATCTTTTCTTTTATTTAAATCCATTGCACACCGACAGTGGACCTTGCCAATCGACGGTTTAAACGGAGCAATTCCCGGTTCTGTTCCTTTGTGGGGCGCGTACCAGGCTTTTCGTTTTCCAAACTGGGCAGCAAAATTTTATTTGGATGCTTACTTACAAATGATGCAACTACAAAAAAAAGGTCGGCACGTCACTCGTACCGACCCGAAAATAAACACCTAAAACCCTATTAACTAACCTTAAATTTTTATGTAAGCTCCCAAAATTGTTGGGCTTTACTTAATTTCAATCGTTCGACCTATGGTTGCTTTCGCCTCTTCCCGTTTAGGAAGGGTGATGCTCAGTACCCCTTTGTCGTAGGTGGCACCGATTTGTTCAGCGTTGATGTGGTCAGGAAGTTGAAAACTGCGTTGGAACGAAGTAAAATTGAACTCGCGGCGAGTATATCTCTCCTCTTTAGTTTCCGTTTGGTTTTCCCGCTTCGCCGAGATGTTCAGATAACCATTCTCCACGCTCACATTAAAATCCTGTTTGTCCAATCCTGGCGCTGCCACTTCGATGCGGTATTCATTGCTTTCCTCCACCACATTGACCGAAGGGGTGCTAATCGTAAAGTCATTTCCAATAAAATCGGCGAGGTTTCGATTGAAAAAATCATCAAACAAATTTTTTAAACCTCTAGCCGGTGCAAATGAATCATATTTTACGATGCTCATAGTTATTACGTTTTTATAAACCAGATTGTTTAAAAAAAGATTCCCTTTTCCATGTCATCGCATTGTAAAGATGTCCTTCTTATCAGGAATGTTTTCATCCAATTGATATTCGCATGCAAAAAATTGACATTTGTACTAAGCGATTTCGATTTTTTTCGCTGGTTGCGCCTTCGCCACTTCTTTTTTCGGCAATGTTACCGTCAAAATTCCATTGAGGTAGTTGGCTTCGATTGCTTCAAGCTCAATCATTTCAGGCAAGCGGAACGTACGTTCAAACGCATTGTAAGCGAATTCTTTCCGGCGCAAAGTACCGTTTTGTTCATCGTTTTTTTCTTTCTTAGCGGCAATGATCAGCATCTCTTTCTCTGTACTTACAGTGAAATCCGTTTTGTCAAAACCCGGCGCAGCTACTTCAATTTTAAAAGCATCTGCTGTTTCCAATACATTTACATTTGGATTGAATGTCGCAGTTGTCGTTTTTACAGCTGCCTCATCGCGGAGAAAATCACGCAGAAACCCGTCAAATACAGGGTTGTAAAAGCGAACGCCTCTGGTACGAGGTCTTACATTAACGATCATCATGGTTTAATTCTTTTTTAATTTTTGTTTTGAATTACATCCTATGATAATCAACTCTTGTACCAACGCATCCTTTACGACTTTTTTTCAGAAAAGCCAAGTTTTTAGCGTGCCATTTTGGCAAAAAAAAATAAAAGAATGTGACAATTTGGCAAAAAAAACAATTAAGACCGATCCCAGCCATTTTATCCGTGCTCATTTACTACAATTGTGCAGTGGAATAGGAACGCAGACTACAAAGAAACATGCGAAATTGCAGCATTCATCCATGGCGTCCGTGTTCCGATTGTTGTTGTGTGGATATGATTAATAAAATACAAAATTACTTTTTTGCACCTTTACACTCGTTCTTCCAACAAACCGAGTATTTCTTCTACATATTTGCGATGATTGGCGAGGCGAGGTACCTTATGCTGTCCGCCAAGTTTGCCTTTGGAGCGCAGCCAACTGAGGAAAGTGCCGTGTGGAACAGGTCGCAGCCGCAGCCGCTCCAATGCCATGCTACGGTAGCGTTTGGCTTCATAGTCAGAATTGAGTTTTTGCAGATTGATATCGAGCTTGGTTGTAAAATGATCCAAATCGTGTGGTGGTTTTTCAAATTCGATGAGCCATTCGTGCCCACCTTTGCCGGTGCCGCTGAAATAAATGGGTGCAACGGTGTAATCCGTCACGATGGCATCGAGCTGCCCGCAGGTTTCTGCCAATGCTTTATCGGTGTTTTCTACCATGACCTC
The DNA here is from genome assembly GCA_964517145.1 of uncultured Saprospiraceae bacterium. Lineage (GTDB taxonomy): Bacteria > Bacteroidota > Bacteroidia > Chitinophagales > Saprospiraceae > JADJNW01. The sequence goes on along the minus strand of CAZFBN010000002.1, from coordinate 23,386 downwards.
TTCGCCAAAGGCGTTTACAAATTGTTTGGTACGACCCGTAATGCGAATTTTATAAGGGTTAGTAGAAGTAAATATCACCGTGTCGCCTGGTGTGTAGCGCCACAAGCCAGAATTGGTGCTGATGACCATCGCATAATTTTTACCAGCTTTGACTTCCCAAAGGGGTACGGCTTTGGGATATTCTTTGTCCCATTCTTCCATCGGTAAAAATTCATAATACACGCCATTATTCAACAGTAGCAACATGTCTTCTACCTTGAAATCATCTTGCACTGCAAAATATCCTTCTGATGCATTGTAAATTTCCTGATAACTTACATGCTCTGAAGGGAAAAATTCTTCAAATTGTTTTTTATAAGGCATGAAACTTACCCCACCGTGAATATACACTTGAAAATTGGGCCAAATTTCCAGTATATTTTTCTTGCCTGTCAATTCCAACATACGTCGAAATAGCACAACTGTCCAGGTAGGTACACCCCCGATCATTACCACATTTGGCTCATTTATAGCACTTTGCGCCAACAATTCTAGTTTAGTTTCCCATTCTGACAGTAGCGCTGTTTTGCGATCTGGCGTGTAGAATGGACGCCCAATCACCGGCATGTGTTGAATCATAATCGCCGAAACGTCACCGACCAAGGTATTCGGATAGGGTTCAAATTTTGCCAAACTTCCTCCCATCACCATGCTTTTCAATTCAAATTGCCGCGCATCGGGGCGATTGTGATAAAACAGGGTCATGGTGTCCCAGGTACCGCGAATATGGCATTCTTTAAAATTTTGAGTTGAAACCGGTATGAATTTACTTTTGTCGCTGGTGGTGCCCGATGATTTAGAAAACCAGCGCACCTGCCCGCCCCACAGCACGTCTTTTTCGCCGTGCATCATGCGCCGAATGTAAGGTTTCAGGCTATCGTAATCTTGCAAAGGCACTTGCGCCGCAAAATCTTCAGGTGTGCGAATGCTGCGGTAGTTATAACTTTTCCCCCATTCTGTATGCTTTGTTGCTTCAATCAATTGTCGGAGCAGCGCTTGTTGCGTCTCAGCCGGATGCTGTATCGTCCGCTGTAAATCTTTGTACCTTTGTTGCAGATACCAACGAAAAACCTGATTGACTAGTTTCCGCATAAAATTCAGAATTAGAAAAAGCGAAGCAACTGATTTTTATTGTGAAAAATACCTTTTCGTTTGGAGTCAATTGAGGCAATGCTTATCACAGCCAAATCCTGGTCATACCTATAAGTAATTGAGCATTTTCAATTCAAAAAACGTCCAATAAATAATAAAAAATACTCAACTCCTTATGCGCTTCAAACATCCATGTACTGGGGTTAAAACGATTTGGCAAACAACTAGGTTCACACTCGTAAAATAACACTTTTTTTGCTGAAAATACAAAATTGAATTTTGAGTACAGCTCCTAGAAGGCTTTTATATTTTACAATCAAAATTAGGTTTTTAAAACTACTTACTTTTGCCAGGCGTTCTCCTTGCAAATAGCACTGCTAACGAGTTATTATGGTACAAAATATCATTGTAAAAATACTGCTGCTTCCTTTTTCTTTGTTGTATGGGCTTGGGGTGAGCGGACGCGATTTTTTTTATCGGACAGGCATGTTAAAAAGTGTAAAATTTAACATTCCAACCATTTCCGTAGGAAATTTATCGGTAGGCGGCGCAGGAAAAACCCCTCACATCGAGTATTTGATTCGATTGCTCAAAGATTATGTCAATATCGCGACGCTGAGCCGTGGCTATGGTCGAAAAACGCAGGGCTATCTGATGGCGCAGCCGCACTCTACTGCCGAGCAAATAGGCGATGAGCCGCTTCAGTTTAAGCGAAAATTTCCAGATTTAACCGTAGCAGTTGCCGAAAGCCGGGCTTTTGCCATTCCACGCTTGTTGTCGGAAGTGCCTGATACTCAAATTGTTTTATTAGACGATGCGTTTCAACATCGTTCGGTGACGCCAGGTTTGAATGTTTTATTAACAGAATACAGCCACCCTTTCACCCGCGATTGGCTGCTGCCGTCCGGGCGCTTACGCGAATGGCGTGCTTCTTACAAACGGGCAGATGTGATTGTTGTGACGAAATGCCCGCCTACTTTGTCTGATAACGAACGCACTCAATTGCTCAACGAAATCAAGCCTTTCCCGCATCAGCAGGTTTTCTTTTCTTATTATGAATATGGTCAGCCATATTTTATTTTTAATACTGCGTTAATGGCTGATTTACAGGAAGATTGGCAAGTGGTGGTAATTTGTGCCATCGCTCGCACAGATTACCTGGTCGCTCATTTGCAAGAAAAAGTGGAAAGACTCACTTTGCTTGAATTTGAAGACCACCATTTTTTTACAGCCGATGATATGCAAGAGCTAAAGCGTTCATTTGAGCAATTGCAAGGTCAAAAGAAAATTATTCTCACAACGGAGAAAGACGCCACGCGCCTGGAGTTGCATTACAATTTTTTGAAAACGCATCAATTACCGGTTTTTGCGCTGCCCGTGCAGGTGCAATTTCACTTTGGCGACCACGCCCGATTCGATCAACTTATCAGAGATTTTTTGTTAAACTTTCAAGTGTAGCAAGCCCTTTTCGCGCAGTCTTTTGCACGCTAGTTCTCTAATTCCTGCGGATGCCAGAAAAGCCGATCAAAATCTTTCACTTTGTCATCCGCTACTTCTACGCCCTCTTGTTCCAGCAGCGTTTGCATAAGCGAAGGCGGATTGAAATGATGCCTGCCACTGAGCTCGCCTTTTCGATTCACCACCCGATGCGCAGGCACGCCGTCACCCGCCTGGCAATGATTCAGCGCCCAACCCACCATTCGTGCGGCACCCAGCGCCAAATAATCTGCAATGGCACCATAAGTAGTCACCCGCCCATGCGGCACTTGTCGTGCAATTTCAAATACCTTTTCAAAATAGTTTTCCGAATTCATATTTATTACTTTTGCCATTGGTTGAACAATTGTAAAATAAAAAATTTCTATCATAAATGTTGAAAACAAAGGTTTTAGCTGGTCCAATTACCAATTTAACCGATGCGCGCTACTTTGCTGCGCGGGAAGTGAAGTGGTTGCTGTTTGATTTTGAACCTTCGTCTCAAAATTACATCGAGCCACAGAAAGTAAGCGCCATCCGCGAATGGGTGGACGGCGTGCAGATTGTAGGCGCATTTGAGTTGGCGGAAGCCTATGAAATTCGGGAAGCGGTTGAAAAATTTCAGCTCGATGCGGTGCAATTGGGCATGTTGACGCCGGTAGAAACGGTGATTGATTGGCAGCTTACTGTGCCTGTATTGAAAGAAATTATAATAGAACATACAACGACCCTCGAAAATTTGACGTCTATACTTGAATCCTGGCAGCCCTTTGTACAATTTTTTGTGTTAAATTTTTATAAAAATAATATCGATTGGGCACTATTAAATGCAAATAATCCGTTATCCGAAGGCACTTTAACAAAACTTTTTGAAAATTTTCCGATAGTGTTGGGGATTGATTTGCAATTAGAAGTGTTAAAAGAGATGGAAAATATGTTACTTTTTTCTGGTTTGTACGTCAAAGGAGAAGGAGAAGAAAAAATAGGATACAAATCGTTTGAAGAATTGGACGTGATTTTTGACGAGTTAGAAATTTAAAACAATGGATTGATATATTTTACGTTATTTGATATATAGGATATTTTTATTTTGTAAATAATTTTTTGTATTTTTGCCTAATAAACAAAATTTTACGGATTAAACCGATTTAGCGTTTCCCAAAATTGATTTTTGGTATGGTATTTGAAACGCGATCATTAAATTCACATTCAATTAAAAACAACATTCTTATGAGAAAGCAAAAAAATGAAGGCATTGTTCTGAAAAAAGGGAAGAATAATGTAGAACTGGATTATGCGGAGTTGCGCAAAGCGGTACTGGTACTACGTGCCATTAACCACAAGTTGCGTCAGCGCATCGTTGACTTACTGGAAGAACACGGACACATGACCGTGACGGACATTTACATCAAGCTGCGCCTGGAGCAGTCGGTAGCGTCTCAGCACCTGGCTATCCTGCGCCGTGCAGGTGTCGTTATCACCGAGCGTCAGGGCAAATTTATCCACTATTCACTGGATCAAGACCGTTTGGCTCAGATCGCTCGTTTGGTAGAAGAATTGGCTGCGTAAAAAAAACTTGGAGTTTTTCTAAATATTGTTTATTTTCGCATCAGTCCAAGCAAAAAAGCTGTGAGGGGTAGGACGCTTCACAGCTTTTTGTTTTTTCCAAAACTACACGGAGGCTGGGAAAAGTCAATTTTTAAAGGCGAAAGGACAGGTTTGCACCTGTTCATTTCTGATTAAAAATTGATTAAAAAAAAATGAGCATGCAAGCATTGTTGAAAAAACGATGAAGTTGCCTGTTCTTTTTTTGTTTGTTTTGGAGAAAACAAAAAAAAACGCATATTTGCTTCTTTATTTCATAACTACACACAAATTATAAAACTATGAGAAAGGCAAAGGTTAACATTAACCACGATCAGCTACAAGAATCTTCTGACATTTTGCGCGCCATTGCGCATCCGCTGCGCTTGAAAATCCTTGAATTTATTGACCAGAATGACATGATCAATGTGAACAAAATTTACAACACGCTCAATCTGGAGCAGTCTATCACCTCGCAGCATCTGCGTATTTTGCGCAATGCCGGGTTGGTAAAAACCGAGCGCGACGGTAAGTTTATTCATTACAGCATTGATTATGATAAGATTAAAAACACCGTGGCAGCAGTAAATTCTTTCCTGGAGCAACCGAAGGAATCGGTCGCTTAACATGCTTTTTCGCTTCGATTAATTTTTTTGAAAACCGGTTTATAGTCATTTCAAACGTCTGCAAGGAGGCTTTTACAATGCTTACTCCAGTGGTGAGTAACAGAGGAAGCTATTTTCTAAAATTTACACCTCAACAACGCTGCAAAAAATAAAGAGCAGTACCGACAAAATCAGGACTGCTCTTCATTTTAACTTTTTTTATTGATCAATGGGTCAAGGCTTCACCTCTTTGCCACTCATGCCCTTGTTTTTCACGTGCTTATCCAGCCAGCTGGTCATTTCCCACAGCATGTGCATCACCGATTCCTTGGCGCGGTAGCCGTGGCTTTCGTGCGGCAGGAATACGAGGCGAGCCGTAGCGCCGTGTCCTTTCAAAGCAGCATAAAACCGTTCGCTCTGAATCGGGAAAGTCCCGGAATTATTATCTGCTTCGCCATGAATCAGCAGGATAGGCTCCTTGATTTTATCGGCATAGTAGAATGGCGACATTTTTGCATACACGTCGGGCGCTTCCCAGAAAGTGCGCTCTTCACTTTGAAAGCCAAAGGGCGTCAAGGTGCGATTGTAAGCGCCACTGCGAGCAATACCGGCTGCGAATAAGTTGGTGTGTGCCAACAAGTTAGCCGTCATAAACGCCCCATAAGAGTGCCCGCCTACGGCAATGCGATTGCGGTCGGCAACACCCATGCCCACGATTTTATTCACGGCGGCTTCCGCATTCATTTGCAATTGTTCTACAAACGTTTCGTTCGGCTCCTTGTCACCTTCGCCAATGATGGGCATGCTGAAATTATCAAACACGGCGTACCCCTGCGCCACCCAATAAATCGGCGATCCCCAGCTCAAGCGAATAAATTCGTAGGGCGAACTGGTGACCTGGCTGGCAGCGTCCGCGCTCTTGAATTCACGCGGGTACGCCCACATAAACACCGGCAGCGGTCCATCTTTTTCTTTGTTATAACCCTTTGGTAAATAGAGTGTTCCGGTCATTTCTACTCCATCGGTGCGCTGGTACTTGACCAATTCTTTTGACACCCCTTCTAAAGCTTTATAAGGATTGTCAAAATTTGTTAATTGCTGGAGTTTGCCTGTTTTCCAGTTGCGAATGAAGTAATTGGGCACTTCTTTTTCCGACTCGCGGCGTGTCAGTACCGTATTGTTTTTTAAATCCAAAATGCCAAAAGGAATTTCGTAGTAAGGTGCTTCCGAACGCCACAAACGCTTGGATTTTTTCGTTGTCAGGTCAAATTCATCTACAAACGGGCGATTACCTTCAGGCGATGCGCCTAAACCGTTTAGATACAACGTTTTACCATTGTTAGCCGTCAATAATACATTGCGACCATACTGATTGCGCTGCGTTTCAAATCTACCTGGGTCGCTATAACTGTCTTCGTAAGAACGATCAAAAAGGATGGTTTTAGCCGTTGGCTGATTCGGGCTCCAACTGCTGGTGATTTGCTGACGCGTTGCCCACCAACTCTCGGAGGCAATTGCAAGATTGCCGTCGCCCCAGGTAATGCCGCCGAAACGCAATTTAAACCCAATTCCTTCCTTTGCCGCATCGGTAAAAGGCGCTTCGAGGTAAAACATTTTATCCCGGATTTCCACATTTTTCTTAGGGTCGCCTCCATCTTGCGCTTCCACCCAATATAGCATCGCGGGCATGTCGGCGCGCCAGGTAAAATTGCGTGGACCTTCCCGCACAGCATTGAAGCCTTTTGGCAAATTTTCTGTCAATGGCACATCCGCAACGGTGCGAATTTTTTTACCTGCTTTATCATACAACGCCACTTCCTGTGGAAAATTAAAATACGGCACCAGATAAGAAAAAGGCTTTTTCAACGTGGTGAGCAAAATATAATTGCCATCGGGCGATACGCTGAAGCTGGTGTGCATGCCAGCGGTGCCAAAGGGCGTATGTTTGCCGGTGTTGACCTGAAGCAATTGGAGTTGCGCCATTGCAAAATATTCAAACAAACTTTCGTCGTAAGGATTTTTTAGCAAATCCTGGTAAGTGCGCACCGGCGCAACATCGCCATCATTTGCCTGCAAAACAGGTCCTTTGGGCACTGCTGGCTCTTTGGGCATTTCAGCTCTATTTGATAAAATAGATTTATACAAAATAGTCTGATTGTCAATCCATTCGTAGGCACTTCCCATAGCATCGTTTACAACAGCGTCTGTTTGTTTTTTGGCGCTAGCCGTTGCTACGTCAATCGTCCACAGCTCAATTCCATTTTCCACGCTATTGACAAATGCAATTTTGGAACCATTGGGCGACCAGTTCACTTCTTCAATTCGAGCATTGGCGGGCAAACCCGCAATCTCACTTTCTTTTCCGGTAGCAATGGATTTTAATTTCAACCCATCAAACGAGTTGGCACGGCTGCTACCATTGGTCTTTGGATTGATCCGAATACCGGCGATGCGTAGTTCGGGCTGTGCCACTTCTTCGATAGATGGCAAACTCGGCAAACTCAAGAGTAGAATCCACTGCTTGTCGGGGCTAAGGCTCACCCCTGGCGTCGGTGCGGCGTTTACTAAATCGGCAATCGCTTTTGGCGGTGTTTGGTATGTCATATTTTGTTGGGCGAACATAAGACTGCAAAGGCAAGTGATTGCCAGCGTCAGGATGATACGTGTTTTTTTCATAACAAACAAATTTGGTTGCAAGATGGACAATGGCTTGGAAATGATTTTTCCCAAAATAAGCAGAATGTTGGCAGCATTTTCAAAATTCGGCATTTTTTAACGAAAGTTGCGGGCGCTTCTAATCCCATTTTAAAAATGATCTGCGAGTACCGAGCAGTGATTCGTGTTGATAATCAGTTTTTTATGAAAAGTGATTTTAAAAGGGCTAAAAAATTTATATCGTATTTTGTCTTTTTGTACCAAATCTATGCGGCACATTTTTACATCGAAAAGAAACTTACTTTGAGAAAAAAGCATTTTATGGACATCCATATTTGAAAGGAAAGCAATATTTAAAGTAAGCGATTCGTATTTTAAGCCGGAAATTGCATTGGCTTGTTGTAAATTTGTAATTTTAACGTAGCACAGGCTTTAGCCTGTGTCACGGCGTATCAGGCTAAAGCCTGCGCTATGAATTTGAGGATACTCATTACCAATTTGTGAAGAACCTTATACCACATTTTATCCAGGAACAACATCGGCAGGGAAGGTCGAAGGGGCAATTACAGGCTTTCACGATGTTTATTGACTTATCGGGCTTTACCCCATTGACCGAAGCTTTGATGAACCGAGGCAATCGCGGTGCGGAAGAATTGTCTATGATTCTCAATGACATCTTCTCGCCACTGGTCAATCTGGTGTATGCCAAAGGCGGTTTTATTCCTTATTTTGCAGGCGATGCGTTTACCGCAATTTTTCCGGCACGGCAGACGGCGCTTACACCGATAGAATTTTTACAAACGGCATTGCAAGTGCGCAGCTTATTTAGCCGGCGAGAATTTCAGTTTGGCAATTTTACCATCGGTTTGAAAATTGGTTTATCCTGGGGACGTGTAGATTGGGGTATAGTAGGACAGCAGTATAAAACCTATTATTTTCGAGGTGCACCCATAGATAATTGTGCTAATTGCCAAACGCGTGCCAATAATCAGGATATTATTTTGGATGAATCCTTACGGCAACTGCTCGAACATTCGCCATTTGAACTGGATGCCGTAGAACCGCATTTTTACCGCCTTATTAACAAAAAACCACTGGAAGATTGGCATATCAAACAAGTGGAGCTCCCAGCCTCGGATTTAGCCATAGAGCAGCAATTTTTACCTGACAATGTGCTAGAGTTCAATGGTGATGGAGAGTTTCGCTCGGTCATTTCGGTTTTTATTTCTTTTGATGGTATTGAAAGCCATGAGCTACTCGATGAGTTTGCCAATATTGTATTAGAAAAAATCAATAACTTTTCGGGTTACTTCAAAGAAATTGATTTTGGTGACAAAGGTGGCGTTATCACATGCTTTTTTGGAGCGCCCGTATCGTACGAAAATGGCTTGGATCGGGCAATGGAATTCATTTGCTCGGTGAATGAGGAGAGTGACCAATTGCAGGAAAAACATGGATTGCGCATACGGGCGGGCATGACGATTGGCACGGCTTACACTGGTTTTGTGGGTGGCGCCGAACGTTGCCAGTACGCGGCGGTGGGCAATCGGGTAAATTTAGCGGCGCGAATTATGATGTTTGCCGATTGGGGTGAAATTTTGGTGGATGCGGAAATTCGCAAAAACCGGCATTTTTTATTTGAACACAAAGGCGACATCAAGTACAAAGGCATTCGCGGTAACGTGCCAACGTTCAAATTTATTAGCAGAAATGTGGACGAAGACCGTGCGGCATTCATCGGGCAGATGGTGGGGCGCGACGTAGAATTGCAAAATCTGCTCGAATTTGCTTATCCGCTACTGGACAAGCGTCCGGCTGGTGTGGCTTATATTTTTGGCGAAGCAGGCATTGGCAAAAGCCGCCTCACGCACGAGCTGCGCCAAGTGCTTTGTATGGATAAAAAAGTGGAATGGCTCGTGTGCCAAACCGATCAGATTTTACGGAAGCCTTTTAATCCGTTTATTTACTTTTTGCGCAATTATTTTGAACAAACTATTGATGGCGCGACTATTACCAGTCAGGATCGCTTTGAACTGTGGTTCGATCAATTACAACATGATTTAAACAAAGTAGAAGGTTTTTCGGAAACGGATTTTATACAAAAAGAATTAACGCGCACCAAGCCGATTTTGGCAGCTTTGATAGGCATTAATTACCCCGATTCGATTTGGGATCAGCTCGACGCCAAGGGGCGCTATCAAAATACCATTCAAGCCATTCTCACGCTCATTATCGCGGAGTCGCTGGTGCAGCCGGTGGTGTTGCAATTGGAAGATGCGCATTGGCTGGATGACAATTCGAGGGAATTATTGCAGGAATTGAGCAAATATTTGGTACGCTACCCGATTTTGCTGCTCATCACCTCCCGCCTGCGCGATGATGGGCAGAAGCCGGTTATTTTGGAGGATGAACAACTGAATCAGAGCAACATTCCTAGGCTGGAGATCAATTTGAACATGCTCGAACCAGAGTCGGTGCGGCGTTTTGCAGAATCGTATTTGCAAGGTCCGATCAGCGAAGATTTGTACGAATTGTTGCTGCGTACCACCAACAGCAACCCTTTCTACGTCGAGCAAATGCTGGAATATTTTTCCGAAAGCAATTTGGTCGAATTTGTAGAAGATGTTTGGACGATCAAGGATAAAAATATTCGTTTGTCGGGTTCGATCAATGCTATTTTGACCGCAAGAATTGATCGGCTATCGAGCTTGGTGAAAGAAACGGTGAAAGCGGCAGCAGTGATAGGGCGCGAGTTTGAAATTCCAGTGCTCACCGAAGTGATGAAGGGGCAGGAAGAATTTTTGCGACACAATGGCAACGCAGGCGTTTTGTTAAAAGAGCAAGTACAATCGGCAGAACGTGTGCAGATTTGGCACGCTATGAACGAACTGCGCTACATTTTCCGGCATTCGCTGCTGCGCGAAGCGGCGTACAGCATGCAGTTGCGTACGCGCCTGAAACAATTGCACCAGCTGATTGCGGAAGCGATTGAAAGGATTTACACCGACCGCCTGGATGAACGCTATTTTGACCTGGCTTTTCATTACGAACAAGCGGGGGTTTTTGATAAAACCTGTGAATATTTGCGCAAAGCAGCAGACTATGCCCGTCGGAATTATCAGAATCAACTGGCGTTGGAATATTATGAAAAATTGTTAAAAAAACTTGGCAGTCAGGATGATTTTGAACGTCAGATTCGTACCTATTTACAAAAAGGCAAAGTGTTAGAATTAATTGGCAAATGGGATGAATGCGAACACGCGTACAGCAAAGCCTTGCGCCTGGCGAAGAAAACCCGCGATGTGCTGTTGCTTGGGCAATGCAACAACAGTATGGGGCGCTTGTTGGTGCTGAAAGGTGACTATGGTAGCGCCGCCAAATACTTGCAAACGGCGGTGCAATTGTTTGAATTGATGGAAGACAAAAGCGGCATTGCGCGGGTATATGGCAATTTGGGCAATTTGCATTTCCGACAAGGCGATTATAAATCGGCAAAATCTTACTTTACTCAAAGTATTGAACTCAGCCGTGCAGTAGCCGAAATTCCGAATGCGCAAATCGTGGCACACCTGGGCTTGACTTACATGAACCAGGGCAATTACGATGAAGCCATCCGTTGCCAGCAGGCGCAACTCGAACTGTCGCGCGTGAGCAACGACAAGCAAGGTATGGCGGATTTATACACCAAAGTCGGCATTGTATATTTCGAAAAAGGGGAATATGATGCGGCGCTGGAAAATTATTTAAAAGGCTTAGAGCTGAGCGAAGAGCTTGGCAATAAACAATTGACTGCCATTGCCACGGGCTGCATCGGCAGTGTGTATGAGCGCAAGGGCGACTACGACCGCGCGATGGAGCATTTTGAGCGCGACCTGCAATTGTGCGAAGAACTCGGTGATAAACAAGGGATTGCGATTGCCCTAGGCTTGATTGGGGAGCTTTTGAGTTACAAAGGCGATTTTTACAAAGGTATTGATTATTTGCAAAAAAACCTCATGATTTGTGAGGAGCTTGGTTATAAAAAAGGCATTGCCAAAGCAGTCAATACACTGGCTGACATCTTTTTCTACCTGAAAGAATTTAATCGTTCTTTGCAATATTATGACCGTGCCATAGAAGTGACCCGGAAAATCGGGAATAAGCTGGTGCTAGGCTTCAGCCTTACGGAAAAAGGGGCGGTTTTGATAGAAATTGGCGCGCTCGATGAATTGAGCCCGGTGGTGCAAAGCGCTTTAGCCATTTCACTGGAATTGGGCAATCCCGATTTGTTGTTTGAATCCGAAATTCTGTCTGCAAAATCCTTCCGTTTGTACGGCAATAAGCAGCAGGCGAAGGTCACGTTGAAAGGTTTGCTGGCAAAGCCTTTGCAAAAAGCGCAACAGGCAGCTGTTTATGCCGAATTGTATCGCCTGAATCCTAATGACCAAAGTTTGAAAGAAAAAGCATTGGCGCTTTATAAGGAGTTGTATGCCTCGACGCCTAAACACAGTTTTAAAATGCAAATGGAAAGCTTGGAGCAGATTTGAAATATGAGATTTGAAATTTCACATTTCATATTTCACATTTAAAACAAGCTTCCTTGCTCCGCAAAGCTCATCGGGTTTTCTAATTCTAGTAATTTTCGTTTCATATCCAAGCCATAATAGTAGCCATGCAGCTCTCCGTTTTTGGCAATCACACGATGGCAAGGCACGATGATGGGAATGGGATTGCTGCGATTTGCCATGCCAACGGCACGAACCGCTTTGGGGTCGCCTATTTTTTCGGCAATGGCGGAGTATGATGTAGTGCGCCCGTATGGAATTGTCAACAATTCTGTCCACACCAATTTGTGAAACGCAGGCGCGCCGCCCCAGTCGAGTTTTAAATCGAATTCCTGGCGCTCGCCTTTAAAATAGGCTTCGAGTTGTTGCACACATGCTTGTAATAAAGAGGGTACAGCCGCTTGAGGGCAAATTTTTTGCTCGCTCAATCGCATCGAGCGGATGCCCAATTCGCTGCCGATGATTTCAAAACAGCCGAAGGGAGAATTGACATATGCTTTTTCCGGCATCATCCATTTTGTTTAAACCTAAAAGAAACGCCTACCTCCTGAAACGATTCCACTATGGTTGTATCATTTTATTTTTGCAGCTTTCTTTTCTTTTTTCTTCCCGCGTACCACTTTGCTTATTTGACTTGGCAATAGACTAATATTTCCTTTGGACAGTTTTTCCAAGGTGACCGCCAAAAAAATATACGCCTCAGTAATACCCGGCACTGGCAGAAAAACCATGGTAAAAAAAGGTAAAAAACGTGGCAGGTCTTTCAATTGACTGAGGGCGTCCCGAATTTCCTGCTCGCTGGGCAGTTCGCCGTTTTTATTGATTTTTAACTTCGCTGCCAAGAGTTTACCAAAGGTCGTCGCCATATCGCGGGTTTCTACCGCTTCCATTTTGGCAGCGTAACCCAACTTGAGAAAATTTTCAATCACAGCGCGTCCCAGCAACTGGATACCAGCTTTTCTACCTTTAAAAATGTGTAATTGTTCGCCATACAAATAAAGAAAAATCCCTAAGTCTGTTTTACTACTCAGCAAATCATCTTGATTCAGCTGCAACTTTGCCAACAAGGGTTGTAAAAAAGCCTCTTCCTGAGCATCCATTTCCGCATCCGCATTGAGCGTAAGCAGCGAAATATCGAGCAAAAAGCGACGCCCGACCCAATCCAATGGCGGAATGTCAACATCGTCCAAGCGAGTGCCCTGTTTTACAATCGTGCGCAGTTCGTCGTGCTCTTCTTCGACCAACAATCGCGACGATTTTTCAAAATGCTGATACAGCGTTTTTTCTTGCTTTGTCAATTGAGCATCTGCGTGGGCAGCAGCAGCGATGAGTTCCAGCGTGGTCTTTTTGAGCGCTCTTTTCAAATTTAAAATAACAAAGAAAAAATCAGCTTCTTCAAATTGGGGCTGTCGCGCAGCACGAGAGTAGTCCAGAAAAAAATATAAGTCCCAGAATAACAGGCTACTAATGCCCGTTTTGCGAAAATCAAAATAGTTTTTTTTGAATCGAACCCGCTTGAATAAAATTTGCTCCAGCAATTCTGTTTCTTCCTGCGGCGCGTACTTGTGCAAACAAGCGTAATACCTGCGCATGAGTCGTCCATTCTCTTCAATTTCATATGCATAAGCCTCATTTTCAGGCATTTGCTCCAGGAGTCGGGCGTGCATCATTACATCGAGCAAAGTGAGCTTCGCACGTTCACTTTCTGATAATTTTTCAAATAAGCCATTGGTCGTTTGAAAAGGATAATGTACTGGAAAGCCATATACCAAGCCACTTTGTTGCATTGCAGCATAAAAAGGACTCGGATGCTGAAAGCGTTGGGTTTCCAACTCGGTCAATTCGGGTGCCAGTTCGCTCAATTTTAAAAAGCGAAGCGGGTGCAGTTTTCGATATTCGATGTACGCCTCAAACCATTCCGGCGCGCTGAAGTCAATCATGCGATTGTTTTCGTGTTTATTTTGTTTGTAAAAACAAAAATACGAGGATGTTCGGTTCAATGGCGAATTTTTTCGACGGGGGAAGCGCTGCCGGGGTTTATCCTATTTTCATTTTTTTAACCGCTCCAATCCTGATTTTGCCTTCTGATGCAATTCGGTTTTGTACTCCGCTGGATCCATATTCAAACAGGTGTAAAAAAATGCTTTGGCTTGCTTAAAATTTTTGCGCTTTTCGCAAATCAAACCCGCCTGTAACGCCGCGTTACAAGCATAAAAAAACGGTTCGCTGCGTCCTTGTTCAATGGTTCGATTATAAAATATAAGCGCCTCATCCCATTTTTCTATGCCATGCAAAATGCGTCCCATTCGGTACAAATATTCCAATCGGCTTGCATTATCTTGAAAATCAGCGACTGATAGATGTTGCAATTGTTGATGTGCTTTTGAAAAATAAGCGCCGTCGAATAACAATCGAGCTTTGATTAGACTGACGGGTGGCACGCGCCCGGTTTTTGCCTCTTGCAACGCGTCCTTGTCTGCGCCGGTGGAAGCTTTACCTTTTGCCAAAACCATTTTCATAAAACTTTGATAACCAGCTGCATCGCCCTTAATCAATTCGTTCCAAGCCAATTTTTGATACGTTTCTTTCAATCCATCGCCGCTGCGGCGTTGCTGCAAAAACCGATTGAAATGAACTTCTGACTGGACGTCCAGGCGACGCAATTTTGCTAAGCCCAATAAAAATTCCAATTGAGGCACTTGTACAAAATTTTTTTGGCGCGGGCAATTTTCTAGTAATTCAATGGCGGTGTCGTTTCGACCGCTGCGCATCGCCACATTTGCCAGCACAAAACAGTGCAGGGGGTTATTTTCAGGTTGTAAATTGACCATTTTCAAGGTATTCCAGGCACCTTCGCCGTCGCTTTCCAGGTACAGCAAAATGGTGGCGAGCATCACCGCCGTTTCCGTTTTGAATATAAAGTCCTGTTGGCGAGCCTTTTGCAAAACGGTACTCAATTCTCGTCGCCCCTGCGCCACGGTGCCATTTAGCCCACCGAGCAGCCGCACACTCCATTTGTAATTGTCAGGAATGGTGCCGACTAGCGCGTGCAATACGCCTAAATCCTTGAGATTTGGCAAAAAATCGGGAAAGCGTTCCTGATTTTTTTGTAACAATTTATGAGCTTTGCTAATGTCATTAAATGCGCTCCAATAATCGCCAAATCGCAATTTTATCAATGCCCACTGCAGCCGCACATCGGCTTGTGTGTAAAGGTAATACGGCGATTTTGTATTGCCTTGCTGAATTTTGAGCAGCCGCGCCTCCTCGTTTTTTTTCAAACGCTTATAATCTGCTTCATTTTGATTCAAATACAGTACCAAAAAATCTAAATAATTTTCAATATGATAAGCGATTAAATTGTCCGCATCAGTGCGTTTCAAATGTGCCAGGGTTAGGCGTGCATCGTCCACGCGCAAGCTCAATGCCTGCTCGTAGGCGGTACGCGCGGTTGGCGTAAATTCAAAACGCGCCTGTGCAACGCCAAGCACCGTGAGCAAAAAGCAGATCGTAAAGCTGTATTTCATCTGGAGGTTATTGAGTATTCCATTGTATAAACGACAAAAGTCTCAAGGTTCGGGCAAGTGCCGAGTTCCTCAAGACTTTTGTTTGATGTAAAAAATGAGGACGCGTTTATGCAAACACGCCGCATTTATGCTGGAGATTTTTTAAAAATCGTCCAATTCTACAGGCGACGAAGACGAATATTCTTTTTTCTCGCGCTCAATCCCTACCGTGCTGTCGTCCACCAAGATACGACCACAGTGCTCGCACGCCACGATATTTTTACTCACCGCAATTTCCAATTGCAACTGAGGTGGAATTTTATTAAAACATCCTCCGCAGGAATTTCGCTCCACCGTCACCACTGCCAAACCATTGCGATAAGAAGACCGGATTTTATCATAAGCACGCAACAGGCGTTCTTCAATTTTTTCGCGTGCCACCGTCGAACGGCGGCGTAGTTCTTGCTCTTCCGCTTCAGTCTTTTCTATAATTTGCTGCAATTCCATGCGCTTTGTGTCCAGTTCTTTGCGTTTGCGTTGAAGGCGCTCTTCGGTTGCCTTCAGCAGGTCATCTTTCTTTTCCACATCAGCACGCATTTGGCGCACTTTTTTCTCATTCAGCTCAATTTCAAGCTTTTGTAATTCCAATTCCTTCGTCAGCGCCTCGTATTCTCGGTTGTTCTTCACATTGTCCATTTGCGACTGATAACGCTGTATATTGGCTTCTGATTCTTTAATGTTTCCCTGAAAACGACTCACATCACCCTGTGCGTCTTTCATTTCTGATTGCAAGCGGTTCAAACGAGTTTCCAACCCGGTTAATTCATCTTCCAAATCCTGCACTTCTGCGGGTAATTCTCCTTTTAAAATCTGGATTTCATCAATTTGAGAATCCAGCCGTTGGAGTTCAAATAATTGTCTCAGCTTTTCTTCAACTGTTAATTCAACTGCCATTTATTTACATATTAATATTAGACAATAAATGTTAGAAATTTGGGGTTGTTCGGTTTATCGGCTTAATGGGTTTATTGGTGTAACGGTTTATCGGTTTTCGGTTTATAAAAATCCCCAATAACAAATAATCGATAACAAGACAAATACTACGAGCTTGTTTAAAATTAATGAAAAATCGTAATATCTTTTCAAACTAAGCTCCTACGTTCTCGTATTTTGGAAGATTCAACAATCTACTCTTGAATAAGAGAATGTAGCGTCGAATTGCCTCTGTCATATTAAATAAAATCGTCAATTTTAAACAAGTTCTACAAATAATAAACCGGATTGGTTGACCTTTCCGTACAATGGAGCGCAAAGTTACTAAATTTTTTCGAGATTATTTCCTGCAATAATTCGATTGTAAATTGCTCACTTTCAAAATGTCCCACATCAGCGATGACAATTTTACCATCCGCATCAAAAAACTCATGGTACTTGAAATCCGCCGTTACCAACACATCCGCACCTTGTACAATAGCATTGCCCAGCAAAAAGCTGCCAGAACCGCCGCACACTGCCACGGTGCGCACGTCCTGCCCGCGCAATGCCGTGTGGCGCACGACGCCTGCGCGTAAAGCGTCTTTCACGTATTGTAAAAAATCTAATTCTGTCATTGGCTGTGGCAAATAGCCCAACATGCCAGCTCCTAATTCCTTGCTGGGTGTTTCTAACGCATTGATTTCCAATAGCCCTTCTGCTTTTTCCAAAGCGTGTCGAATTTTCCCCTCCATGCTTCCTGGCGCCACTGCCGTCAGTCGTACTTGCTCCTCGCTGCCATCCAGGGTGTAGTCAATCGCGTTAGTGGCATTCACTTCTGTAAGTCCAGCAGTAAGCATCAGGTTGCGTACAATTTTTGCTTGTTCTGCGGGAACCGTAATCGCAAATTGCTTCAAAACTTTTTTCGGCGAGAGAATTTGAGTGTATTCTAAACCTAGCTTTTGGCAAATTTTAGCGTTCACTCCCTGGTGATAAACATTATCTAAATTGGTATGAATGGCGTAAATCGAAATATTATTCTGAATTGCTTTCATTACCGTGCGCTCCACGTAATTTTTGCCGGTTATTTTCTTCAAACACCGAAAAACAATAGGGTGGTGGGCTACAATTAAATTACAATTTTTCTCAATAGCTTCATCTACAATGGCTTCTGTTGAATCCAGACAAAGCAAAACCCCTTGCAAATCAGCGTTGGGGTCGCCTACAATCAACCCCGCATTGTCATATTCCTCTTGGTAAACCGGGGGCGCAATGGTTTCGAGGTAAGCAATTAAAGCACGAATCGTCATACAATCATTCAATTTTTCTCTTCAAAGGTCGCAACCTTTTAGCAAAAAGTCACCTCCCATTCACAACTTATTATTAAAACTTTAAAACTCTTAACTTTCCATTACTCCTTATTCGCCAATTGCCCGCACGCCGCATCAATATCCTTGCCCCGGCTGCGCCGCACCATCACCATTACCCCTCGTTCTGTCAAATATTGTGCAAATTCATCAATTTTATGCGCAGTTGATTTTAAAAACGGCGCGCCGTCAATCGGATTATATTCAATAATATTCACCCGCACCGGAAAACGCTTGCAGAGCTTCAACAAATTCCTCGCATCTTCGATGTTGTCATTAAAATTCTGAAAGGCAATGTACTCGTAGCTAATGCGGTTGCCCGTCGTCTGATAAAAATATTCCAGCGCATCCATCAACGATTCCAAATCATTTTGCTCATTAATCGGCATGATTTCGTTGCGTTTCACATCATCCGCCGCGTGGAGCGAGAGCGCCAAATTAAATTTCACGCCATCATCCGCCAGTTTTCGTATCATCTTCGCAATGCCCGCCGTGCTCACCGTGATGCGCTTCGGCGACATGCCCAAACCCTCTGGCGACGTGATGCGTTCCACACTCTCCAGCACATTTTTGTACGCCAGCAGCGGCTCGCCCATGCCCATATACACGATGTTCGTGAGCGGATGCCCGAACACCTCCAGCGATTGTTGATTCACCAGCACCACCTGGTCAAAAATCTCCGCCGCATCCAGATTGCGCACGCGCTTCATACGCCCCGTCGCGCAAAACGAGCACGTAAGGCTGCATCCCACTTGGCACGACACGCACACCGTGAAGCGATTATCCTCCGGCACCGGTATCAGCACTGACTCCATGAAATGCCCGTCGTGCAAGCGCCAGCGCGACTTAATCGTGCCATCGAGACTTCGCTGTTGTTTATCAAGTGTAATGTTTTGAATTACAAACTGTTCGGTCAACTTCTCCCGCAATGCCTTCGATAGGTTCGTCATCGCCTCAAACGAATGCACGCCCTTCTGCCACAGCCACTCGTGCACCTGCTTCGCCCGAAAGCGCGGCTCGCCCATTTCCACGAAAACCGCTTCGAGTTCCGCTTTAGAGAGTTGACGGATGTCTTTTTTTATGGTTGTTGTCATAATATTTTTTCCAAATCAAACCAATCAACAAAATCAGAAGAATCAAGGTTCAGATAATTTGGGCGTGCCCCGCCTCAAAAACAGTCGTAGTAGGGCTTCGCCCGCCGAAGCTTTAGTGGAGGCGGGGTCGGGCTATCCGCTCTCACCTCCCTGCGGTCGGTACCGCTGCTATCCCTCACGCACGGCTCGTTTTCAAATTCAAGATTGTCGTGTATCTACGGCACACAAATATACGGAGACACACATTACTACTACCAATATTTTGTCCCGCTGGGACAATTCCTTCAATTCAAATTACAATAAAAATATCGTTACAAAATCCGCGTGAATCCGTCAAATCCGCGTCATCCGCGTTCCGATTATGCGATAAGGGCTGTAAAGAGCGAAAAATTATATGTGTTAAAAAAGTCGCTTTTGCTCTAATTCACTCGGTCACACTTCCTCCGCAGCCACTCCACCTCTTCCCCGTCCAACCTCGGCGTCAATTCATTAAACACCCGACGCTGATATTCGTTGAACCAGCTTTTTTCTTCTTGCGTCAGTAAGCTACTGTCAACCAGCGTCGTATCAATCGGAAAAAGCGTTAAGGTATCAAATTGCAAAAATTTTCCAAACTCATTTTCCTCGGCTTCTGTGCATAACACCAAATTCTCGATGCGAATGCCATATTCACCCGTTTTGTAAAAACCCGGTTCGTTGGAGGTGAGCATACCGGGTTCGTGCGGGGTGCTGCCGCGCTGATTGTTGGGGCTGGACGTGAAGCCCTGCGGCGGCTCGTGCACATTGAGAAAAAAACCAACACCATGCCCAACGCCGTGTCCAAAATTCAAACCCTGCTGCCATAAAAATTGTCGTGCAAGTGTATCTAGTTGAACACCAGTAGTTCCAGCAGGAAATTTCGCTTTTGCCAATGCAATATGTCCTTTCAAAACTAGGGTGTAATGCCGTTTCTGCTCTTCGGTTGGCGTGCCGAGGGCAACTGTGCGGGTGATGTCAGTCGTGCCTTCTAGATATTGTCCACCAGAATCCAATAATAAAATGCCATCCGATTGAATCTCAGCCGAACTGCCTTCCTCCGGGCGGTAGTGCACGATGGCTCCATTGGCATTGTATCCTACAATCGCGGTAAAACTTTCGCCAAAGTAATTACCCTGAGCAGCGCGGAATTCATTGAGTTTTCGACCAGCTTTATATTCAGTAACGGTGCGGGTTTGCAATGCTTGTTCCAGCCAGCGGAAAAAACGCAGCAGCGCCACGCCGTCCTTGCGCATGGCTTCGCGCAGGTGGCTTATTTCGGTAGGATTTTTAATCGCTTTTAACAACAATGTAATATTGTCGCCTTTTATAATTTGATTTTCGGGAATGGCTTGAAACAAACGCACACTAATCGAGCGCTCGTCCACTAAAATCGGGGCTTCTAGTTGTTGTAAAAAAGATTCAATCGCATCATACGGTTTTAAAATGACTCCGTCATTATTCAAATTAGTCTTAATTTCATCCGACACTTTTTCAGCATTGATAAATAAATACGCTATTTCTTTACCAATCACTAAATAACTGATTGCAACGGGATTACATTCTACATCTTTGCCGCGAATATTCAGCGCCCAGGCAATATCGTCTAAAGTTGTAATTAAATGATAATCAGCCCCTTGCTCCACCATTTTTCTACTAATGCGATTCAATTTATCAGCGCGGCTTTCTCCGGCAAATGTTACATCATATTCAAAAATCGGATCCAATGGCAATGTCGGGCGATCTTTCCAAACAGCATCAATTATATCTATATTTGTTTGAATATCAATCTCTTTTGGCTGTAAATGCTTTTCCAGATGCCGCAATTGCCCAACCGAAAACAAATGCCCATCAATGCCCACGGTGCTGCCTTTCGGCAAATGTTCTGCTAGCCAAGTGACGTGTTCCGGCGTACCGGTCGATTGTTGTTTGTACAGTACAAATTGGGAGCCATCTAATTGATTTTCAGCCTGTAAAAAATAACGAGAATCCGTCCAAAGTCCGGCATGATCTTGTGTAATAACGACGATACCCGCTGAACCGGTAAAACCAGAAATCCACTCGCGGCTTTTCCAATGGTCGGCGACGTATTCACTCTGATGCGGGTCGCTCGTTGGAATGATATAGGCATCGACTCCATGCGCGCGCATGGCTTGGCGGAGTTGGGTTAAGTTCGAGGTTTGGAGTTCGAGGTTTGAAGTTAGTTGCGATTCCATTTTTTTAATTTTTACTGCTGCGTGTCAGGAGACGCTTTGATATTGCGTTCCAGTCCCAGACTTGAACGAGGTTGGTTGTAAAACAAATAATTTTCTGCCAAAGATCGGCTTTTTTTATTTAAATTTCTTTGAACCGTCGTTTGGACATTGCTGTTGAAATTTTTGTGATGTCAAGAATTTAGCGTAAATTCGCTACGCGAAAAAAGATTGTTGTACTAACCAAATAAAAGAACATGTTTTTTGAATTGACAGAAGAACAACGGGCGGTGCAGGAAGTAGCCCGGGATTTTGCTCAAAGAGAACTCAAACCAGGCGTCATTGAGCGCGATTCTAAAATGGAATACCCAAAGGAACAGGTGCGCAAAATGAGCGAACTGGGCTTCATGGGCATGATGATTGCGCCGGAATACGGCGGTGGCGGCATGGACACGCTGTCGTACGTGCTGGCGATGGAGGAAATTTCCAAAGTGGACAATTCCTGCTCCGTAATTATGTCGGTGCAAAATTCGCTGGTGGCTTGGGGCATTCAGATGTACGGCACCGAGGAGCAAAAATCCAAGTACCTGCCCAAACTTGCCAGCGGCGAATGGATTGGCTCCTTCTGTCTGTCAGAACCCGAAGCGGGCAGCGACGCCACGAGTCAGCGCACCACGGCGATTGACATGGGCGATTACTATTTGCTGAACGGCACAAAAAACTGGATTACCAATGGCGCGACCTCTAAGCTGCACATCGTGATGGCGCAAACGGATGCGGACAAAAAACATCGCGGCATCAATGCATTGCTGGTGGAAACGGATTGGGAAGGCGTTACGATCGGCGGTAAAGAAGATAAATTGGGCATTCGCTCGTCGGATACAGCCAGCATCATGTACACGGATGTAAAAGTGCCCAAAGCGAATCGCATCGGCGAAGATGGATTCGGATTCAAATTTGCGATGAAAACGCTGGAAGGCGGACGCATCGGCATTGCAGCGCAAGCGCTGGGCATTGCGGGCGGCGCGTATGAATTGGCTGTGGGTTATTCCAAAGAAAGAGAGGCATTTGGTAAGCCGATCAGTCAGCATCAAGCCATTGCATTCAAGTTGGCAGACATGGCTACTGAAATTGAAGCTGCTAAACTCATGGTCTATCGCGCGGCGTGGATGAAGGATCAAGGCATGGATTACAGCACGGCAAGTTCGATGGCAAAATTATTTGCGTCGGAAGTGGCGATGCGGCACACGGTGGAGGCGGTGCAGGTGCACGGCGGCTATGGTTTTGTAAAAGAATATCATGTGGAGCGATTGATGCGAGACGCGAAAATTACACAAATTTATGAGGGAACCTCTGAGGTTCAACGGATTGTGATTTCCCGCGCCATTTTGCAAGGGCAATTGTACCAAGCGATGCTGACGGATCAACTCACGGCAAAAGCTTGATATTTAGCTAAAAGATTCACATCAAAAATTCAGCAGCAATGGTATTTCACGATTGCTGCTTTGTTATTTATTTAAATAATTTTTATATTCTTTTATAAAATCAAATTTAGTGGAAACATTCATTTTACTATATAAAACTTTTACATAGTAGCGCACCGTGTTAATAGAAATAAAATGTTTAGCTGCAATTTCTTTATAGCTCATGCCGCGCGTCAAGCCCTCCGCTACTTCGCGTTCGCGATTGGTCAAATCCTTTGAATTAGAAGGCTCTTGTTCCCAATTAACATTGGTAGAAGTGGCTGAACTTTGTTGCACATGTTGTAACAATGCCTGCGCAGCAGCCGGCGAAAAATAGGTTCCTTCTGTCACTACCCGATCTATGACACTCAGTAGCTTGTCTATGCCACCGCCTTTAATAAAATAGCCATCAGCGCCCATTTGCAAGGATTTGATAACGTAAGCATGATTGGAAAAACCCGTCATCATAATGATTTTGGTGTCGGGGAGTAGTTTTTTGATCTTTTGAATGTGCTCGATGCTTTCACCTTTTGCCAGTTTTATATCCAACAACAAAATGTCAACACGCTGATATGCTGTCAAATCTTCTAACAAAGCGCCTACGGATGTTCCCGCAATCGTACAGCTCAGATGGGGCTGCACATTAAAAAAATCTGCTAGCCGTTTTAAGAATTCTGCATCATCATCTACAACTGCGATCCTAACTTTTGTCATAAAACAATCTGTAATTAAGAAGCTGTTAAAAATTAAAAAGATTGACATATAAGAGAAGCATCCTCAGG
>CAZFBN010000001.1:0-104837 GCA_964517145.1 uncultured Saprospiraceae bacterium | reverse complement strand
CTTACACAAAATTATTGATGATTTTTTGGATGAATCTCACGAATTTATTACATTGTAAAAAACGAAGTTATAATAAAAAATCCACTTTAATTTCAAGATATATAACTCGTATTTAACGGGGCTCTTTTGACGGTAGTTACCTGCTTTGGCGGGTGCTGCCGTCGTTTTTTATTACCATTTTATAAATAGTTGGATAGTCGATAGTCAATAGTCAATGGTTTTTGTGATTGAGGTAATGATACATGAAAGGGTATCCATTGTGTAAGTGATTTTGAAAAAATAATTTTAACTAAATAAATTAACCCTGCTATGAGATTTATTATTGCATTGCTAGTAAATGGATTGCTGATATACGGCGCTGCCGGTTTATTTGAAGATGTTTACGTGGACTCTTTTCTCACTGCTGTTGTAGCGGCTGTATTATTAGCAATTGTTAATGCTATTATCAAACCCATCATAACTTGGGTCACCATGCCCATTAGTATTCTCACCCTTGGCTTATTTTTATTGGTCATCAACGGTGCTATGGTGCTATTGGTTGATTTGTTTTTGATTGGTTTTCAGGTAGATGGATGGTTTGCAGCGATTGTATTTTCGCTGGTGCTGACTTTATTTAATTTACTAATCGGTGGATTTAATATTCACTCGCGACGTTATGCGCCTTAGATTTTATTATATTATTATTAACCTCAAAATACAACACAATGAAAAAGTTACATTTCACTATTTTAAGTTTGGCTTTTTTTAGCCTATTCGCATGGGTTGGCTGTGACAATGCAAGTCGCACGCAGCAAGCGCAAGAGCAAGTAGAAGAGGAACAAGGTGATTTGCAAGAGGCTCAGGAGGACTTGAATGCAGCATACGAAAGAGAAAAAGTAGCGATGCAATCCGAAATTCGAAATGCCCAAAGCAGAGTCGATAAGCGTTTGGTAGAGCTACGTGCTGCTCATAACGATGCGAAAGCAGACACAAAAATAGAGATCGGTCAGAGAATTGAACGGCTGGAAATGAAGCAAAAACAGCTTGCCACTGACCTGGAGCAGGTGGATGATAGCACCTACGATGACTGGGAGGAACTGAAGGTGAGTGTAAGAACTACCTTGGATGAATTGGCAGAAGATTTGAATGGGTAAAGCGCTCATTATTAGCTTTTTTTAGTTTAAAATAACTCATTATGCGGCTTTAATTTTTTTAAAGCGTTTTTTCTCACAATGGATTTTTGGAAATAAAAGTGAACATCATACTATTTATTTCTTTTTATAATTGAACGATAAATACTGCAATTTTTATTCACAAAGTGCTTAACCTTAGTACCATTGTGATACCTATTTTGTAATTCATTTTAAAAACCAAAAATTCTAATATTATGAAAAAGCTGAATGTATTTCTGTTGGCAACCACGCTAGTAGGTTTGCTGGCATTTACTGCTTGCGATTCTAATCCAAGGACCAATGACACGGATACCACTGAAAATCCGAATGACAACATGATGGGAGACCAAGGAGATGCAACAGAATACGAAGATGAACGCTCAGAACTGCGCGAAGACATTCAAGAAGCTCAGAATGATATAGATGAGCGGATTGAAGACCTGCGTGAAAAAATGAACAATGCCTCGGCTGATACTAAGGTGGAAATCAATCAACAGATTGAACGCCTGGAAGCAAATCGGGTGCAATTGGCAGCTGACCTGGATCGGCTTGGCGAAGACATGGGCGATGGCTGGGAATCATTCAAAATGGACGTTCGTAAGTCATTGGATGATTTAAAAGAAGACTTGGACGATGACCATGACGGAATGTAATAAATCGAAATAGTTTTTGAATGCTGCGGAGAAGCATTTGCTTTTCCAAACGCTTCTCAGCGGATCATGCGTTGGGAAGCGTTATTTTTATTGCGAACAGGGCACTTTAAAATAAAAAGCCCACCATATTGTACAAGGTGGGCGAGTGCGGAGGGAGAGGGATTCGAACCCCCGGTCTGCTCATCACAGACGGCTGTTTTCAAGACAGCTGCAATCAACCGCTCTGCCATCCCTCCGGTTGCGATTTTAAAAAGTGAGATTCGATATTTGAAACGGGTTCTTTCACCCTTTCGCTTCTTCACACATCCTTGGCAATCACCTGTCAGCCATTATAAATTTCAAAAGCGAGTGCAAAGGTAAATACTTTGATCAATTCTCAAAACCATTTTTTATAAAAAAGATTCCCCAAAAGGCTAATTTTTAAATAAGTGCTATCCTAGATTTCTGGAAGGTAAAAAACAATTGAGCCACCCCGAATTTCGCGGAAAGCGAAAATGTCGAGATGGCTCAAACTTAGTACCGTACAGCGCTAAAAAAGGTGGGAGGTAAGCTTTACCTAGCGCGCATCCCAGTTGATTTCTGCAAGTGGGCGTTCCACTTGGGTGTAAATATTGCCACGATCCCGCAAATCTACATAGGTGGCGTTGAGTTTCCCCGTTCTGCGCAGGTCAATCCAACGGTGACCACCTTCTGCCCATAGCGAGTAACGGCGCTGGAACAAAATTTCGTCAATCAGCGCATCCAAGGTAGTGGGTCCTGTGTAATTTCCAACACCCCAAATATTGCGTATTACATTGATTGCTTTAACTGCTTCTGTCGGATTGTTTAAACGAGCTTGCGCCTCTGCATAAATGAGAATTAATTCCTCATTGCGAATAAAAGTAAAGGACGCCGTATTGCTCGCCCAGCGCTTGTCTTGGTACTCGCCCAACAGCAAGTTGCCTGCGGCATCCTTCAAACTATTGTTTTGTACCAAAATGGAGCGTTTTGCAAATTTGGTTGCTACTCGCTGATCACCTGGCAGCGCATCTGCGATCAAATCAGGATGTACAATTAAAATGGTGCTCGTTGATTGGTCGAAAGGATAAAACAAAGGATTATTGGCATCTGGTGCTACGCCGAATGGGTGTTTTGGTCCCACATTCAAATCAGCCACTGTAGTGGCATTTAAATTGAAAAAAGATTCATTCAGCGCTGTCAATGCACCTTGCCAATCTTCGTCGTAAATTGCCAAACGAGCTGCAATTGCGCGATTCACCTTCAACATTCCTTCTGGTGTATTAAAGCCGCTAAATCCTGAAGTCAAGGTAAATGGAAACGCACTACCAGCTGCCTTTAAGTCATTGGCGCTTTCTTCTATAATCTGACGAATGGCATCCAACGCAGCTGCGCGAGCCACAACAGGTCCTGGATTCAGCGGATCATCCACGTCAATGCGGATTCCATTGTCCCACTGTTGCATCAGGGGCCAAATCATTTGAAAACCTTTGATGGTTTTTGCAAAACCCGAATAAGCCTTTTCTTCCTGCTCGCTTACAAAAGAGCTGTTTTGAGCCGCTTTGATCAACGTATTGGCTTGTTTTACAGCTTGATAAGGTGTAGCGTAGGTGCCTGCCGATCCAAAGAAATCAGGATAAGTTTCGGTACGACCAATGCCCAACCAATCATTGATAAAGCGAGGGTCAGACCCAAAATAGGGCCACACCTCACGTCCGAAAGAGCCAAACATTTGCACCGTGTTTGCCAAATAACCCCGATGACGTGCCTCCAAGCCAGTGACCAATACCTGAAGCTGCGATTTGTTGGCATTGGTGGTGACGCTCGCCAAAGATGGGTTGTTGGGGTCGAATACTTCGTTCACCTCGCATGAAGTGAGCGCAAGAAACCCAATGGTCAACAAAAGAATTGATATTTTATATGATAATTTTTTCATAATTTTTTTATTTAAAATATTCCAAAAAGCATCGGCATTCATTGTTGCCCATGTTATTAGAAATCAAATTTTAAATGGAAAAATACTCTTCTGGAGCTTGGGAATGGTGTTACTTCCACGCTACCGTTAATTGGCTGAGCGCCAAAGTTAGACACTTCAGGATCGTAGCTACCATAAGTGGTTGACAACAAAACGTTGTTGATCGAAACACCGATTTTCGCACGCTCAATCGCATCGCCCAGCAAACCTTTAGGCAAAGTGTAATGCAAACTTGCTTCACGCAACTTCCAGAAGCTGGTTTCCTGAATGTAAACGCCGGTATTGCCACCTGCCCATTCTGTGATCCTGTCAGTGCCATTCGGAACCTCGTCACCATCGTCGTCACCATTCCAGTTTGGCGTTGTACCACCTTCATCCCACAGCAGCGCAGAAAGGTTGATGTTGCGACCTCCTTTTTGGTGTTGAAGTAGGAAATTAAAATCAAAATTTTTCAAGAAATTCAATTGGCTCAAAAAAGACATTTGATAATCCGGCTGGCGATCGCCATAGTAAGTGAAACCGCCTACGTTGGTCGAAACAGCAGGGCGACCAATAATGGTTGTTGGAGAATACCCTTCTGCAATGAGATAAGTACCCAATGCTGTACCAAAACCACCCGTTGTACGAGTTGGAATTCTCAACTCCGTAATTTCTGACTCATTCTTCCAATAGAGTGCTTTTACAAACCAGTTGACATTGGAGGTGCGGATCGGGTTGATTCCCAAGCCTAATTCTATGCCTTTGTTGGTGAGGTCTGCCGCATTGGTCGCAATCGCCGAAATACCTGTTGAAGAAGCTGGCACGAGATCCAGAATCAAATCACGCACTTCCTTGTTGTAAATTGTTGCTTCCACCGTAACCCGGCTATTAAACAAACCAGCGTCCAAGCCAAATTCCAATTCGGCAGCGGTTTCAGGTTTCAAATTCGGATCCACTGCGCGGGTGCCCACTTGTGTACCCAATTGACCACCAACGATTTGTGATGCCAATGCTTCAAACGTTACCCCAAAAACAGGCAGACCACCCGTCTCTCCATATGCTGCACGTAGTTTGAATTGATTCACTACATTTTTGAAAGACCAGAAGTCAAAATTGCCTAAGTTTAAAGCCAAAGAAGCTTTTGGAAAAGCATAATACTCATCTTGTTTGGCATTCAAAGTTGATTTATCAAAACGAATACCAACCGAAGCAGTGATCTTATCTTCCCAGTTAAAATCCTGCTGCCCAACAAAGCCAATATCCGTAGTTGTTTGAAGCGTTTGATCCAACACAGATGACACCGAAGCCCATTCCAGGTTTTTCTGACCACCGATCAAGCCCTGCCCACGATTCAAAATGGATTCTCCTTTTTGATCCAATCGCACCGCACCCAAAGATGTATTAGAGTTGATCGTTCCCAAATTGGTATTGAAAATCAAGAAACCCTGAATGTTGGCATTGATATTATCGTAACGCCCCCAAATGACATCACCCGGAGTTGCATCTGCGCGCTGGCTTTGCAAAATTTCCGGGAAGTGTACCAGCGTATTGGCACTCAAATAATCCACCCCACCATTCATTTTAAATTTCAGGTAGGACTGCGACGTTTGGAAAATATCAAAATCAAGATTAATAGCAGAAATAAAGCGATCTACGTTTTCGCGGTTCGTTCCTAAATCCTGAACAGCTACCGGGTTATCGTTAAAATAAGGGTTATCAGGATAGTTGCCGTTTTCATCCGGGAAAAGATTGGCATAAGATGGCGTGTAAGCAATATTGTAACCAATACTTCCACCCGTGTTGTTTTGGTTGCCCGTGAAGCCCCGGTCGGTTTGGCTACGCGTGTAGTTGTTATTAAAAGACACTTTCAACCCAGGGAGAATGTTGTGGTCAATGTTGGCACGAACGGTATAACGATCAAATCCGGTGCGCTTCATAATACCATCTTCTGACTGTGCGCTGCCCGAAACAAAAAACTGCGTCTTTTCGCTACCGCCGCTCAGGCTCAACTGGGTATTTGTCAATAAACCCGTTTCACCATAGAAATATTCTTCCCAATCTGTGACACGACCTTCTGCAACAGCTTGACGGTATGCCTCCAATTCTTTGTTTACTGCTGCTCCGCTGAAAAAAGCGTTGATTTTCGCTTCATCCCAAGAGTCGAAACCTTGGAAATTTTGCCCTTGCGCAAAGCCTAAATCCTGGCTCAGGCTTACCCGTGTTTTACCGGCAGCCCCTCTTTTAGTCGTGATAATGATAACCCCGGCATTCGCGCGCGTACCATAGATGGCAGCAGCCGAAGGACCTTTGAGTACCTCGATCCGTTCAATGTCATCTGGGTTGATGTCGGCTATACGGTTGGCAGAGTCATCCTGGTTTTGGGTACTTGAACCCGAACCGGCGCCACTTACTTCCGTACGACCATTGCGCACGGCTACGTTGTTAACATATACGCCATCAATAATAAACAGCGGCTGTGAAGATCCCGAACCTAACGTAGAAATACCACGTAATTGCAGGTTGATACCACCACCCGGTGCACCACCATTGGCAGTCATTTGTACCCCAGGAATTTTACCATACAAAGCATTATCCAAAGTTTGGGCATTGGTATTGCCATTCAGCTCTTCCGCACTGATGGAGGTAACGGCGTTACCGGAATTGGAACGCTTTACACCGCCGGCAAGACCCGTCACGACCACCTCTTCCAATCGAGCAATGTCCTCATCCAAAGTGAGAGAAACGGTGTTGTTGGTAGGGCTAACAGAAACTTCAGTGGTTTTAAAACCAGTGTAGGAAAACATTAAATTGCCACTTTCTCCGGGCACTTGCAGGGTAAAATTACCATCAAAATCGGTCACTGTACCGACTGAGGTGCCTTTTACAACAATTGAAACGCCGATTAATGGGCTACCTTGAGCATCAGAAACGGTTCCTGTCACCGTAAACTGAGCTATGGCTGTAAAACCCACAAATAGCAGAAAGACCAGTAGTACACTGGCTTTGGTAAAAGCATACTTCATACTTAGAGGATTTTTGTTTAAAACTACTAATTCTAATTTGGCTTATCCTTTTGCTATGTTCTTGGGATGATGATGACTAGGATTGAGCTTGGCAATCAAACTGTTAAATCGTAATTTTTTTTTATTAAAGAATTGTCGGATGTGATGATAATAAGCGTCGCTAAAAACTAAATATTTAATATTTTATTAGACAAAGCTAAAACGATTTTCTGTACTAAAAAGCGGCGTTGGAAAAAATTTTATTGTGTTAATTGGAATCTACACAGGTTTATGCACAGGTACAAAAAAAGCCCCGAATCAAGAGAAACGGAGCTTTTATCCTATTTTTTTGAATTAAAGCGCAGGCAAACGCCCAGGCTCTGCTTCGTACACCATTTTATAAATGCTTTCAAAAACATCTTCTGCATTGGGTTTGCTGAAATAATCGCCATCAGAGCCATAAGGCGGGCGGTGCGCAGCTGCAGTCAAGGTAATGGGCGGAGAATCCAAATAGCGATAACCACCTTGCACTTCCAGCACTTCCTGCATCATGTAAGCCGTGGCGCCGCCGGGCACGTCTTCGTCCAGGAAAACAATGCGATTTGTTTTTTTCAACGATTCTACAATGCGATGCTCCAAATCAAATGGCAGCAGTGTTTGTACGTCAATCAATTCTACCGAAATACCATGTTGCTTCAACAGCGCAACGCCTTCCTGTGCCACGCGCACGCAGGAGCCATAGGTAACAAGGGTAACGTCGGAGCCGGTTTCTAAAATATCGGGCACTCCCAAGGGCACCGTGTATTCGCCAATATTGTCAGGTAATTTTTCTTTTAAACGATACCCATTCAAACATTCGATAATGATTGCCGGATCGTCAGATTGTAACAGCGTATTGTAAAAACCAGCGGCTTGCACCATGTTTCGTGGCGTAAGTACATACATGCCTCGTAAAGCGCCTACAATCATGCTCGTGGGCGAACCCGCATGCCAGATGCCTTCCAGCCGGTGCCCGCGGGTGCGAATGATGGCGGGCGCTTGTTGAATGCCATTGGTACGATAACGAAGGGTTGCCAAATCATCAGAAAGCGGCTCCAAACCATAAATTAAATAATCGAGGTACTGAATTTCCGCAATCGGACGCAATCCACGCATTGCCATTCCAATTGCTTGCCCCATGATGGACCATTCGCGGATGCCTGTGTCAAAAATGCGCGACTCGCCGTATTTTTTTTGCAAATTGGCAAAACCCTGATTCACGTCGCCAATATTGCCCAAATCCTCTCCAAATGCGTAAACGTTTGGATATTTTTCAAAAATTTTATCAAAAAAAGTGTTTAAAATTTCAAAACCATTTTTAACAGGCGATTGCTCCGAATAAACCGGTGGCACAGTGGGCACCCGCAGCGCCGATTGGGGAGAGTGGCTGTATAAATGCGCGGAATAACGCTGCTTCCCTGTTTCTTGTTCTTTTTGAATCCATTCCATCAAGCGCGCACGAGCCGGAGCCGTACTTCCCAACGAAAGGTAGGAAGCGCGTCGTGCACTGTGTAACAATTCGCTCACCAGTGGATCAATCAAATGTTGCAATTCCTTTTCAACCTCAGCAATAGCAGGAACACTTGGAATTAATTCTTGATATATTTCAATCAGCTTGCGCAATTTTTGTTGAGAAGGATGGTTATAAGCTTTCCATGCGCGGTCGCGAGCTGCTTTGGCGTTTGCCTTGGCGCGTTTACGGATTTCCTCGCATTCTTTTGGTGTTGCCAGTTCCTGCGCAATTATCCAGCGCTCCATTTGCACTAGGCAATCCCATTCGCGTTCCCAATCAAGCCGTTCCTTGGATTTGTAGCGCTCGTGCGATCCCGAGGTCGAGTGCCCTTGTGGTTGAGTCAATTCCTGAATGTGGAAAAGCGCCGGCACATGGGTGTCGCGCATTTTTTCGATACCTTCCAGGTACATTTTAAGCAGCCCTGGATAATCCCATCCTTTCGCGGTGTAAATTTCGATGCCGCTGCCATCTTCATCCACCTGAAAACCAGCCAACGCTTCGGAAATACTGGCTTTTGTAGTTTGATAATCAATCGGAACGGAGATGCCATAGCCATCATCCCATACCGAAACGGCTAGCGGTACTTTTGTCACTGCTGCTGCATTCATTGCTTCCCAGAAGATGCCTTCCGATGTACTTGCATCGCCAATGGTACAAAAGCAGACTTCATTTCCATTGTCAGAAAAAAAGGTGCCCTGGCGAAGTTGTTCGTTTTCTCGATACTTCTTAGAAGCCATTGCCAGCCCCAATCCACGTGCCATTTGCCCCGCTGTTGGCGAAATATCAGAAGAAGTATTAAACTGTTCAAGTTGCGAAAGCCAATTGCCTTGCGCATCAATAAATCGAGTAGCGAAGTGACTGTTCATCTGCCGACCGCCAGAAAATGGATCGTTTTGAGTATCGGCATACACTTGTGCGAAAAAATTTTCGATGGTAGAAATACCCAATGCAAAAGCCAAGGTTTGGTCGCGATAGTAGCCCGAACGAAAGTCACCTTTCTTGAATGCCTTTGCCATAGCCAATTGCGGCACTTCTTTGCCATCTCCAAAAATGCCGAATTTAGCCTTGCCTGTAAGCACTTCGCGGCGTCCCAGCAAACTGGCTTCGCGGCTGAGCCAACCTAGTTCAAAATCCCGCAACACTTCCTCGCGGCTGAACGTTACCCCGGGTATAATTTCGACGGACAATGGAGGTTTTAAAACGGAATTTTCCATTTTCAAAATTCGTATGGTTTTAATTTGGTAGGGAATTTGTTGCAAAAAATGAAAATATCAGAATTAAATTCTATTCTGCTGTCAAAGCTAATTGCAAAAATATGAAAAATTTTGCAGTCGCTCTAACATTTAAAGACAATAAAATACGAACAATTGTTCGCTCGTTGAAGCGGGGCTATCAGAAGTTGGAGGTCGGAAGTTAGAAGTCTGAAATCGGAAGCCAGAAGTCGGATGCCCGATACGTCCCCATACACCTTTACACCCATACACCGCTATACCGATAAACCATACCCCATTAACGTATCATTAACCATTTTGCCCAAAGTAGCACTTTTATTTTGAAATGAATTGACCTATTTTTGTGTCGAACAATTAACTTCTAACAAAAAGATATTTGTGATGAGAAAATTAGCTTCTATTCTGGCATCCCTGGCATTGATGGTAACTTTTGCGACTGCGCAAAACGCCACTCCAACGGCTGCAAAGTCAAATGCAACAATCGTTTTTGAAAAAGAAACCATTGATTATGGTACCATTCAACAAAATGCGGAGCCGATTCGTATTTTCAAATTTAAAAATACGGGAACAGAGCCTTTGATCATTAAAAATGCACAAGGTAGCTGCGGTTGCACCGTGCCTACGTATCCTACCGAGGCGATTTTGCCAGGTGCAACAGGTGAAATCAAAGTGAAATATGATACCAGCCGCCTTGGTAAATTCAGCAAGCGCGTAACGCTGACAACCAACGCTACGCCAGAAACAGTGGTGTTGACCATCACAGGCGAAGTGTTGGAAAAAGAAAAGCCACAGGGTGTACCGGGCGCTCAGAAAAGCTTGTTTAACAACAACAATTAATACGTTTTTCTGATTTTACAATCAAAAAGTCTTGTGTCTTTTGATGCAAGACTTTTTGTTTTTTGGGTTCAAAAAATAGCTGCCCTGCAATCGGTTTTTACAAAAAAGCCCTTGCTGGCAGAATGCGAGCAAGGGACTCTAACCCAAACAAATAAACAAAAAATACTACTAATAATGTAGGAATAAAATAGTAGGTCTGGCAAGGATAAAAGTTTTAGTCTTAATGAGCGATGAAAAATAACTGCAAGTTGTGACAATGTAATCGAAACATTTAATTGACTTTGCTTTCCGTTAAAAAATAATAATCTTTTATTACAGTCAGGAAATTCAATTGTTCGGCTTGATTTTTAAAGAGTGGAATCCAATTTTTATCAAATGAATAAACTTTAATTTTGTGACCTTTTTTAAGCCGTTCAAAGACCTTTTTTGCCAGGATGTAATCACTTTCCTCATTCACTAAAATCGAATTCAGCGTATCCGCCATTTCATTGTATTCAAAGCGAAGGCGCAAGGTATCATGATCCATCATGGATGCTGCTTTCTCCAAGCGGATATAAGCTTCATCTTGCAGCCAATTATCAGCAATAACGGGCGTTAAGAGGGGAGGGGATTCCGATTTCTGAAATTTTTTTAAAATATAATAATCAATGTTGCCAGCGGCTTCTGTTCTTTGTTCATAATAATAGCTGCGCATGTTTTTGAAATACAAACGCGAAGGCGGAGTGGTACGAAACTGGGTACGTGGCAAAGCAACAACAGAAGGCGCAGGATCGCAGCCATAAAGCCAGCCAAATATTAACAACAACCAGATTTTTTTCATAAATTACCGCAAGATTTGTTTAACACAACAGTATGCAAGTTTTAAAGTTTTCCGCTGCACTCATAGTTACACTATTGCTTGTGCTTTTATTTAGTTGGCATCACCCATTTGGAGCGCCGTTGCCACCCATGGGGAACTTTTTTAGTCCTTTCACTGGTTTTTGGCAAAATGCCGATCCTACAAAAACGCCTGATCCTCAATTACTTAAATTTCCTGGCATCCAACGTAGAGTTCGCATCCTGTTTGACGAACGACTGGTGCCGCATATTTTTGCCGAAAATAGCAACGACTTGTACTTCGCTCAAGGGTACGTCACGGCTATGCACCGCTTGTGGCAGATGGATATAGCGACCCGCTCGATAGGCGGACGGTTATCAGAAGTCATTGGTGAACGTACCATTTTGGCAGACCAGTTGACGCGCAGGCAAGGACTGCTGTATGCGGCGCAAAACGCCCTCGCCGGCTGGGAGCGTTCGGAAGCAGAAATGGCAGCGCTCGATGCCTATGTGGCTGGGGTTAACGCTTACATTGCAAAACTTCGTCCTAAAGATTACCCCTTGGAATTCAAGCTTTTAAATTATAAACCAGAACCCTGGACGCGTTTGAAATCGGCGCTTTTTTTTAAAAATATGGCGCAAACCCTTTGTGGGCGCAGCGATGACCTGGAAGCAACCAATGCGCGAGCCTTGTTTGGTGCGGAGCTTTTCAATTTTTTATATCCAGAAATTAATCCGAAGCAATCACCGATTATTCCGGCAGGAACGCCCTGGAATTTTGAGCCAATAGCCCTTGCGCCTGACACTGCGAAGCACGATTCTCTGTGGATGAGCCAATTCATTCGGCACCAGGCATTGCCGGAGTCACCAGAATTTGTAGGAAGCAATAACTGGGCGGTGAGTGGTAAAAAAACTGCCAGCGGCGCGCCCATTTTGTGCAATGATCCGCATTTGAATCTGACGCTGCCTTCCATCTGGTATGAGGTTCAGCTTTCTACACCACAGTTTAATGCTTATGGCGTTTCTTTACCCGGTGTGCCCAACATTATTATAGGCTTTAATAATAATATTGCCTGGGGTGTAACAAATGTTGGACAAGATGTGCTGGATTGGTATAAAATTACTTGGGCAGATGAAAAGAAAACGAAATATATTTATGACAATCAAGTTCGCGAAGTCACGATTGTAAAGGATACTGTTCGAGTGCGTGGCAAAGCGGATCCGGTTGTGCAGGAAGTAAAATATACCGTTTGGGGTCCAATTGTGTATGAAGATGACGACTCGCCGCGCCAGGACATGGCGATGCGCTGGATTGCACATGATGTACCCGAAGCCCGCGAATTTTATGATAGTGGCACTTTTGTACACCTGATGGCTGCAAAAAATTATGAGGATTATTCCAAAGCTTTGGAAGGATATGAAAGTCCTGCACAAAATTTTGTTTTTGCTTCAAAAGAAGGGGATATTGCGTTGAAAGTCAATGGGAAATTTCCGCTGAAGCGCAAGGGACAAGGGCGTTTTGTGCAAGATGGCAGCCGCTCGGCTACGGCTTGGCAAGGCTTTATTCCGCGCAGTCAAATACCACAAGTGCTCAATCCAGACCGGGGTTTTGTGGCTTCGGCAAATCAAAATTCAACTGATCCGTCGTATCCTTATTATTATAATGGTGGATTTGATGATTATCGGGGGCGTTATATCAATAGGCGACTGGCAGCTATGAATAACATTACACCCGAAGACATGATGGCGTTGCAAAATGATACCTACAGCATAAAAGCAGCGGAAGGTGTGGCGGCGTTATTACAAGTTGTAAATAATTCATCTTTAAGTAAAGAGGCGCACCAATTATTAGATATTATAAAGAAATGGGATTTTCGTTTTCAAAAAGATGCCCGTGCGCCGGTTATTTTTGAAAAATGGTGGAATTTGAGTTATGAAGAAACCTTTGAGGAGGTTTTTAATTCTAAAGATTCTAACAATATTTTATACCCCGAAGCCTGGCGCTTTTTTGATTTGTTAATATCGCAACCTAATCATGCTATTTTTGATAATAAAACCACGCCCGTTATTGAAAATGCGAATGTTATTGTAACCGTAGCTTTAGAAAAAACGCTTGCCGCATTGCAAAATGAATATCCTGATGGTAAATATAATTGGTCAAAATATAAGGATTCCTTCAT
Organism: uncultured Saprospiraceae bacterium; assembly: GCA_964517145.1. Classification (GTDB taxonomy): domain Bacteria; phylum Bacteroidota; class Bacteroidia; order Chitinophagales; family Saprospiraceae; genus JADJNW01. The sequence continues at coordinate 91,463 of CAZFBN010000001.1, read as the reverse complement.
CGGTCACCTAGGGCGTATTGATGCGTTTGGCAGTGGAAAACTGGACGTCGGCGGCTATCGCGATGCTCCGAATGCCATTTCTAAAAGTCATGGACCCTCCTGGCGCATGATAGTGGAATTGGATGACGAGGTCAAAGCTTGGGGCGTTTATCCAGGTGGGCAATCGGGCAATCCAGGCAGCAAATATTATAACGATATGATGAATAATTGGGTGAATGGTAAATACAATCCGCTTTTCTTTATGCAAAATGCAGAAGATAGAAAGCAAGCAGTTTTGTATCAAATGGAAATGCAGAAAAAGTAATACCCTGTCTTCCTAAATCCCGATACACCAATAAACCGATACACCATTGCACCAATACACCGATACACCAATAACTTAATAACCTCGTATAATATGCAATTAGCTCTTTTTTGCGTTTTTACTTTGATAGCCAGCTACATCGGGCATCAATTTTTACCATGGTGGAGCATCACGGTCATTGCTGCTGTGATGGCATTTATTTTTCACATTCGAGCCAACGTCAGTTTTTTGGCGGGTTTTTTGGTGGCTGCGCTGCTATGGGGCGGGTATGCTGCTTTGGTAGATGCTGCAAATGATGGCATTCTTTCAGAACGGATGGGAAACTTATTGGGAGGCGCGAGTGGTTTAATATTAGTGGTGCTTACGGCAATAATCGGCGGTATTTTTGGTGGATTAGGCGCCCTGACGGGGAGTTTGGGGCGAAATTTGATTCGGGAGGAGTTTTGAGTAGGGGAGACAGTTGGATAGTCGGTAGTTTTGATAGTCGATAGTAAATTGTTGATAATAGTGGGTTGTAATAGGAGTATAAATGCTTACAATCGTTCTTTTGAATCAGAAAGGCGCACATTCGTCTAAAAGAATTGCTTTTATAAAGGTTGTAATGGAATTTTGAATAAAAAGAAAAGTTATGATGAACCAATATGGCTATAGCAAACATAAAGATTTTGAGGAGAAGAGATTTAAATTTTATAAACACCTCAAAGTTTATTTAATTTTTGTAGGTTTTATGTTGTTTATCAGCGTTTTTATGGATTCTGATGTCAATTTTTACCCGGTTGCTTTTTGGTGGGGCTTGGGTGTTGTTTTTCATTACCTCAAAACGTATGGCTGGCAGCATTTGACAATGGATGCCACCCGATTTGAAACAGGAAGTGAACAGCAAGAAGAATTACACCTGGAGAAAGAAGAGGAAGTGGTGGAGCTGAAAAAACCGCAAAGAGCTTGGCGGGATCGGGATTTGGTTTGATGGGTAGAGTTGGATAGTCGATAGTCAGGTAGTTAATAGTCAGATAGTTGGGTAGTCAAGGAGTTAAGGATTGAAAGTTGAGCGTTTATAAAGAAAGAGCAAAATGGCGAAAACGGAGTATGAAAAAGCGCGCAAACGGGTGAAAGCTAAAAAGGAATTTTACCAGCACCTCACGAGTTACATTGTGATGGGTATTTTCTTTTTTCTGCTCAACGTGGTTACCTCGTTTGGTGCGTGGTGGTTTTATTGGCCCCTGTTGGGCTGGGGCATTGGGGTGTTGTTTCACTATTTTGATGTGTTTGGTTTTCCTGGGGTAGGCAGTATGGAAGGCGATTGGGAAGAAAAAGCGATTGAAGAGGAGGTCGCCCGCATGCGTGGGCGCAAGCCGGCTGAGGAGGCGCCAGAGGCAATGGAGCTTCGGGAAATACAAAAGGAACGTTCGGAATCGCAGCGCCGTTGGGATGACTCGGAGTTGGTGTAGTTTTCCTTAAAATTTGTTCACCCAAAAAACGTATCGATCGGAGGCTTGCTTCTAAAAATCTCGACCGATTTTTATTAAAAAAATTAACTTATTTCTATGCGTACCGCTTATGAAATTGCACAAAGGAGGGTTAAAAAGAAAAAAGAATTTTATCAACATCTCACGAGTTTTGCTACTGTTGGCGCTTTTTTAATGGCAATCAACGCGGCGACTTCCTTTGGCACGTGGTGGTTTTATTTTCCGATGCTGGGGTGGAGCATTGGGCTTATCATTCATTATTTTACGGTATTTGGAATTCCCGGTTTGCCCAAATATGATGAAGAGTGGGAACAACGCGCCATACAGCAGGAAGTCGAACGAAAAGAGCAGCTTTTCAATGTTAAAATTGATAAAAAGGAGTACAAACGCATTCGAGAGAAAATTAAAAACAAAGCTGGGTTTTTTCATCACCTGGGTGCTTATCTTGCGGTTGGATTTTTCTTGGTTGCGCTCAATATGGCTACCGCTTTTGGCAATTGGTGGTTTCAATTTCCAATGTTGGGCTGGGGTATTGGCTTAGCCATTCATTATTTGACAGTTTTTGGCTTTGCTGGCATTGGCGATTACAGCGAAAAATGGGAAGAGCGCGCGATTCAGCAAGAAATGGAGCGTTTGCAAGGTAAAGCGCCTGCCGAAGTGCCAAAGTCGGATGTGGAATCTGATCTCGAATTGCGCGAACTTGAAAAAGAAGTGGTTGAGCGAAAAAAATGGGACGATTCTCAACTGGTATGATTTTGTTGTTGAAATAAGTAAGTAGTTGGACAATTTTTAGTCAATAGTCGAGAGTCTTATTTAATTGAAAATCAAGCAATTGTTTTGATTTGTACAAATCTAATTATGTTTACTTACTTAAACGCTTATTTTGTAATAATTAATGAATAATACCTGCTGGTTATGATAAACGCTTACGAACTCGCCCGCAAACGCATCGTCCGTAAAAAACGGTTTTATCAACATTTTACCTTGTTTTTGGCTATTGCACTCTTTTTAATTACCATCAATATTTTGCACTTTGTCACCGGTTGGTGGCATTACACACCAGGCAGCGGCTACGGGCTTTTGCTCAAAGATATTTTAAATTATCCTTATTGGTGGTTTCCCTACCCGGTGCTGGGCTGGGGCGTTTTGATTTTTATTCACTACTGTTTTGCATTTGGACTTCCGTTTGTTGGTCAGTTTGATGAAAAATGGGAAGTCGAAGCGATTGAAGCAGAAATGGCGCGCATTCAGCACCGAGCGCAATTGCTCAACACCGCTGCAAGCGAAAACCCGATGGAATTAAAAACCATTCAAAAAGAAACCCTGCCGAAGAGCGAAATAAAAAATTCTGAACTGTTGTAAAAATTATTTTTAGCAACACTCAAAAATAAAATGGATTTTTATCATTTCCGACATGGCTAATTTGTTGTATATCAAGCCATTAAAAAGTGTGGATTTGACTAAAACTGGCAAAAAATGCTTTCTTTAGCAATGATCCTGTCCGAAAAAACAAAAAATTTTATTTTAGCAATTCTTTTGTTAAACAACAGAAAAGGCAAGAATACGTTGAAATAGCTATATTTGCGCCTCTTTTTTAAGATTCCAATTTCTAACAACTTGACGGACAGCTTAGTTATCATTCCAACCTATAATGAGCGGGAAAATATCGGTCGCATGCTTGACACCGTGTTTTCACTGCCCAAGCCTTTTCATGTGCTCGTCGTGGATGATGGTTCGCCCGATGACACCGCTCAGATTGTCAAAGATTATCAGCAAAAATATTCCAACGCGCTTTTTCTCATAGAGCGCCAGGGGAAATTAGGACTGGGAACTGCCTACATTGCAGGGTTTCGATGGGGATTGCAGCGTTCTTACGAATTTATCATTGAAATGGATGCCGATTTTTCACACAATCCCAACGACCTTTTGCGCCTGCACGACGCCTGCGTTCGCCAAAATGCTGATGTCGCCGTGGGTTCCCGCTACGTCAAAGGGGGCAAACTCGAAAATTGGCCCGCTGACCGCATCCTGCTTTCCTACGGGGCGTCTTTGTATGTGCGCATAATTACCTGGATGTCCGTCAAAGACCCAACCGCCGGCTTTGTTTGCTACCGCCGCCGAGTGTTGGAAACCCTCGATTTGGACAAAATTCGTTTTGTAGGCTATGCGTTCCAGATCGAAATGAAGTACGCTGCTCATTTATTGGGTTTTAAAATCGTGGAAGTGCCCATCACTTTTGCCGACCGCCTCGAAGGCAGCTCCAAAATGTCAAAAAGTATTGTGCGCGAAGCTATTTGGGGCGTACTGCAAATGCGCTGGCACAGCTTTTTCACAAGCTACGCGCTGGAAGTTTGAAAAATATTCCATGTTCCTTATTTATAAATAGGGGCAAATGAGTGAAAACGATTTAGTAATTCTTTTAAATTGAGGCAAAACAACCATTTGGCTCTCTCCTTTTAATTTTTCTAAGTTGACACACCTTGTCAATGAAGAATGCCCATTGTTTTATTTCCCAACTCAAATTCTATTTCCTCATTCCAAATATTTTGCGCAATGAAGATAAATGCTCTTTTGCGGATGCGCTCTAAAAATTGACCTAGCTCCACCAGCTTCCTTCCAATCAGATTTCATACAGATATTTTAAAATATTTTGTTTTGTATGTAATAATTTTAAAAAAAAAAGTTTTAATTTTATGGACATATTATAACTCTCCAAAGCCAGATGTGAACAGCTTTTGACACTTTTTCCCACTTTTTTGAAGGCTCTTTTTGAAAGTTTTTTATCAAAAATGATACAGAAATTCGCAATTTAATGATGAAAATGTATCTTTTTTGATTAAAAAATAAGAATTTATATTGTTACAGAGTAATGTGGAAAACTTTTTATTAAAAAAGTGGTGGTAAAAAGTGGAAATTTGTGTCAAAATACGTTAATTTTGAAGAAGATTTAATGTAATACATTGGAATGCAACAATTACTAGGCGAATACGAATGCAAAATTGACCCGAAGGGGCGCTTGCGTTTGCCGACTGATCTTGTCAATCAGTTGGGCGAAGGGCAGTCGCATGGCTTTGTGGTCAATCGAGGATTTGAAAAATGCCTGATGTTGTATCCAGAGCCAGTTTGGGAACGCATTACCAACGAAATCAACCAGTTGAATTTGTACAATAAAAAAAATCGGAATTTCGTGCGCTATTTTTACCGAGGTGCGCAAAAGCTTGAGATGGACAGTGCGGATAGGATATTGATTACCAAACGATTGCTGGAATATGCCGGGATTGATAAAGACGTGATTCTCTCGGCTTACAACGATCGAATTGAAATTTGGGCACAAGACCAATACGATCAGATGCTTGATTCAGAACCCGACGATTTTTCGGATTTGGCAGAAGATGTACTGGGTAAAATCAACGGCTTGTAATGGCGTACCACTTGCCGGTCTTAGCTGCCGAGAGCATTGAGGCATTAAAAATAAATCCTGCCGGGGTGTATGTAGATGTTACATACGGCGGCGGCGGGCACGCAAGATTAATTTTACAAAGCTTAGGTGACAAAGGTCGCCTTTTCGGGTTTGACCAAGATGAAGATGCGCTGCAAAATGCTTTGCCGGATGAGCGTTTTACTTTTGTGCAAAGCAACTTTCGCTATTTGAAACGCTTTTTGAGGTTGCACGGCGTTAAAACGGTGGATGGCATTTTGGCGGATTTGGGGGTTTCCTCTCATCAGTTGGATGAAGCCACGCGTGGTTTTTCCTACCGCTTTGATGCGGCGCTGGATATGCGGATGAACCAGGAAGACGAGCGCACGGCAGCTGAAGTGGTCAATACGTATGCGGTTGAAGCGTTGCAGCAGGTGTTTAGCGCGTATGGTGAGGTACGCAATTCCAGAACGCTGGCGCAGCGCATTGTAGAGGAGCGAAAAGCGCGCCCCATTCAAACCGTCAGTGATTTGTTGGCAATCATAGAGCCACTCATCCGCGGGCAGCGTTTGCGCTATCTGTCGCAGGTTTTTCAAGCCTTGCGCATTGAAGTGAACGACGAAATGGGCGCTTTGCGCGAGTTTCTGGAGCAATCGCTCGAAGTGCTCGCGCCAGGCGGAAGGCTGGTGATTATCACCTACCATTCGTTGGAAGATCGGCTTGTGAAAAATTTTTTTAAAACCGGCAATGCAGAAGGTGAGGTCAAAAGCGATTTTTATGGTCATATTTCAAGACCATTTAAAGTGATTACCAAAAATCCGATTGAGCCTAGCGAAGCAGAAATTGAACAAAATCCGAGAGCGCGAAGCGCGAAATTGAGAGTAGCGGAGAAAGCGCCTTAAACACCAAAACACCAAAACACCGATACAACATTACACCAACAAACCATAAACTAAAAATATGGCAAAGCCAAAAGTAGGCATCGAGAAATATTTTCAATTGAGTTACTGGAGTTCAGATTTGATTCTGAAGCAGTTGCCAATGATTTTTTTTCTAGGTTTTTTGGCGTTGATTTACATTGCAAATGCGCATCTGGCAGAACGAAATATTCGGCGTATTCAATTGGTGACCAAAGATATACAAGAATTACGTTGGCAATATATGTCAATCAAGGCGGACATTATGTACAACAGCAAGCATTCTGAAATTGAAGAACAAGTACGAGCAATTGGTTTGAGAACCTTAAACGGGCAGCCGAAACGCATTGTCGTAGAAGAATAAAAAATTTTAATAAAAAAGCAATGGATATCAGAAAAAACGAGGTACTGTATCGCGTTTACTTCCTGCTCTTCGGGATCGTGATTCCCATTGCTATTGCATTGGTTTATCAAACACTGACGATTGCTTATATTGAAGGGGAAGAATGGCGATCAAAAGGCAAGGAATGGTACCTTGCCACTCGTCCGGTGCAGGCAGAGCGAGGTAATATTTTGGCTGAGAATGGCAGTCTTTTGGCGACTTCGATTCCGTATTTCGACATCTATTTTGACCCAAATTCTACCGGGATGACCGAGTTGGATTTTACTTCCAATGTGGATTCGTTGGCGCATTGTTTGGCAAATTATGTGGACAATTCCATGACGCCAGGCGGTTGGAAATTTCATTTGGAAGAGCGGCGTAAGTCGGGGTCGCGTTATGAGCCGATTAAACGCAAAGCCACTTTTGCCGAGAAGGATTTTATTTCGCAGTTTCCGCTGTTCAAGCTGGGGCAAATGCGTGGGGGCTTAATCATCGAGCAACACAGCGAGCGGCGGCGTCCTTTTGGTATGCTGGCGCAGCGTACAGTAGGCTATGTAGAGCGAGTGGGCGCAAAGCCGGTGGGTTTGGAGGCGTCCTTCGATCAATGGCTCGGTGGCGAGGCGGGCAAGCAATTGATGTTTCAAGTGGATAAGGTAAATGATATCTGGATTCCGATGGATAGCTTGGCGCTCATTGAGCCTAAAAGCGGTGGCGATGTGGTGACCACGATTGACATCAATATGCAGGATTTGACGGAAGAAGCGCTGTTGCGAGCGATGAATTATCACGATGCAGAATGGGGCACCGCGGTAGTCATGGAGGTGGAAACCGGCAAAATCAAAGCGGTTGCAAATTTGGGTAGAACGAGTGATGGTTGGTGGGAAACTTACAATTATGCAGTAGGGCAAGCCATAGAACCGGGTTCTACCTTCAAACTGGCTTCCATGATGGCATTGCTGGAGGATGGCTACATTGACCTGGAGGATTCGATTAATATCGAACGCGGACGCACGCAATTTTATGATGATGTAATGGAAGACTCCTCGCCGGAGAGCCAAAGCATTGATTCGACCACCGTTCGGCGGGTTTTTGAAATGTCATCGAATGTGGGTACGGCGAAGTTGGTCAATAAATATTATGGAAAAAAAGAACGCATCAATCGCAATCAAGGCGCAGCACGCTTCATTCAGCGATTGAAAGATTTTAATATTCATTTACCAACTGGTATTGAAGTGGATGGCGAAGCAAAACCTTACATCAAGGAAGCTTACAACGATGAGTACCAATGGAGTGGCACTACGTTGCCGTGGATGGCGATTGGTTATGAATTGAGAATGACGCCTTTACAAATTTTAACTTTTTATAACGCAGTGGCGAATGAGGGTACTTTGGTAAAACCTTATTTGGTGTCGGAATTGCAGCGTTATGGCGAAACCGCCAAGCAATTTCAAACGACAATTTTGAAAAGGCAAATTGCGTCGGATCGCACCATCAAAATAGCAAAAGAGCTACTCGAAGGTGTGGTGGATACCGGTACTGCAAGAAAATTGAAAACGGATCAGTATCATTTTGCTGGCAAAACTGGTACGGCTCAGGTGGGCTATCGGCGCACGAGTGGCGGGCAGACGCTCATTCGAGGCTATCAATCTTCCTTTGTTGGCTATTTTCCGGCAGAACGACCAAAATATTCCTGCATTGTGGTGATTAATAAGCCTCGGCGCGGCGGTTTTTATGGTGCGGATGTAGCGGGTCCTGTTTTTCGGGAAATTGCCGATCGGATATTTAGTACCAATTTAGCGTTGCAATTGCCCATTAATATTGAAAATAAGCCAACATTGGCAGCCAATCAGTTACCAACGTATGACTCTGGTTTTCGAGCAGATTTACAAACAGTGCTGGATTATTTAGATATATCATATTATAAAGGTGGTTCATCTGAAATCGCTATTTTACAAGCAAGATCTGATAGTCTAGTGGTGTTGAATCGGGCGGTGTCGGAGCAAAAAGTAGTGCCAAATGTAACCGGAATGGGCTTGCGCGACGCTTTGTATTTAATGGAAAATAGGGGCTTGCGGGTGCAAGTGGAAGGTTGGGGTAAAGTGCGCCGACAATCTATCCTGCCAGGTACGCGCGCGCACGGGCAAACGGTCAAATTGTTTTTGAACTAAAAGACTGTTAACAATTGACTATAAAACTGCTCGACTACTTAATATAAATGACACTTCATGTCAAAGAATTTGCAGGAATTGCTGACGAATGTGTCAGTTCAGGAAATGAAAGGCAACCCGGATCGAATCATTGAAAATTTAACCCTCGATTCGCGGCAAGCCAATAAAAACAGCCTGTTTGCAGCTTTGAGAGGCTTTACATCAGACGGGCATCAGTTCATTGACAAAGCAATTGAAAACGGCGCAGCGGTGATTTTATGTGAAGTATTACCGACTGATTTACAAGCAGATGTGACGTATGTAAAAGTGGCAGACAGTGCAGCCGCCTTGGGTATCATATCCGATCATTTTTACAATCATCCGTCGCAAAACTTAAAATTAGTCGGCGTAACTGGTACGAATGGCAAAACCACGACGGTCACTTTATTATATAATTTGTTTCAAGCGTTGGGTTATAAAACCGGATTATTATCAACGGTTGAAAATAAAATTGGCAATCGTATCATATCAGCAACACATACTACACCTAACGCTATCGCTATCAACGCTTTATTAGCGGGAATGGTGGAGGCAGGTTGTGATTATGCTTTTATGGAAGTGAGTTCGCACGCGGCAGATCAGCGGCGGATTGTCGGATTACAATTTGCCGGGGCGATATTTAGTAATATTTCACACGACCATTTAGATTATCATAAAACGTTTGATAATTACATCAAAGCTAAAAAAAGTTTCTTTGACCTATTACCAAAATCGGCATTTGCGCTGACCAACATTGACGACAAGCGCGGCGATGTAATGGTGCAAAATACCAAAGCGAAAATTTATCGTTACAGCTTGCAACGCATGGCGGATTTTCGAGCTAAAATATTGGAAAACAATTTGTTAGGCTTGCAACTGGATTTAGATGGCGCGCCTTTTCACGGCCGTTTGATCGGCGAATTTAACGCGTATAATTTGTTGGCAGTTTATGCAACGGCAATTTTATTACAACAGGATAAAGAAGAAGTTTTAATCGCATTAAGTAATGTCGAGGCAGCAGAAGGGCGATTTGATTATATTTTTAATCAAAATAATCAAATTCTGGGCATCGTGGATTACGCGCACACGCCCGACGCGCTGGAAAAAGTGCTCGAAACGATTCGCCAATTGCGGCAGCCTGGTGCAAAAATTATCACTGTCGTTGGCTGCGGCGGCGACCGTGACAAGACCAAGCGCCCGGAAATGGCAAAAATTGCCTGCAATCTGAGTGATCAGGCGATTCTAACTTCTGATAATCCGCGCACGGAAAAACCGGAAGCCATTTTGCAAGATATGGAAGCCGGCATTCCAAAAGGCGCAGAAAATAAGGTGTTGACGATTGTTGATCGCAAACAGGCGATTAAAACAGCGGGTCGAATTGCGCAAACGGGCGACATTATTCTGGTTGCCGGCAAAGGGCACGAAAAATACCAGGAAATCAACGGGGTGAAACATCCTTTTGACGATAAAGCGATTCTGAAAGCAGAATTACTATAAAGATGAAAGTTGAGATTTGAAATTTGAAAAAGGGCTTGGAAATTATAATAATAGAAAGGACAACTCGATTGAGAAATGCGTCGGGGAATGTTTATTTTTGGGCGCGAATTGGGGTAAATTGTTATTGGTGAATTGGTTATTCGGACGCACCAATCGACAAAACGCTTCCCCAAATAACATTTAACAGCATAAAACATTACAAAATGTTAATTTACTTAGTCGAGTGGCTGGATAAGATTTTTGGGAATATTCCCGGAGCCGGTTTGTTCAATTTTATCTCCTTTCGGGCAGGCGTAGCGGTGATTCTGTCGCTGATTATCTCGATGATCTTTGGCAGCCGAATCATTCAATACCTGAGACGCAAGCAAATCGGAGAAACGGTGCGCGAACTCGGACTCGAAGGGCAAACGCAGAAAAAAGGCACGCCGACAATGGGCGGTGTGATCATCATATTGGCAATCCTGGTACCCTCGTTGCTCATGGCACGGCTGGACAATGTATATATCATTTTGCTTCTGGTTTCCACCGTGTTCATGGCGATGATCGGCTTTGCGGACGACTACATCAAGGTTTTTTTAAAAAATAAAGAAGGCTTGAGTGGTTGGTTCAAAATAGCCGGACAGGTCGGGCTAGGCTTAATCATTGGCATAACGATGCTGGTGAGTGATGATATTGTGGTACGCATGGACGTGGAAGAGGCGAATGAATTGGGCATTACCGAAAATTATATGGTGGGCGACACCATCTATGTAGAGCGGAATGGCTCGGAAACGATTCGCCGGGGCGACTACAAAGCTGCCATTACGAATATACCCTTTTTGAAAGATAATCACCTGGATTACAGCTGGTTATTGCCGTTGAGCCGCGAAGCGGAGGAGCGTTGGGTGTGGCTGTTATTCATTCCGTTTGTGATTTTTATCGTCACGGCGGTGTCGAATGCAGCGAATCTCACGGATGGTTTGGATGGGCTGGCGACGGGCGTTTCGGGCATTGTCGCGTTTACGCTCGGCATTTTTGCATACGTTTCCGGGAATGCGATTGCCGCGAATTACCTCAACATCCTGCACCTGCCGGGCGCGGGCGAGTTGGTGATTTTCGCGGGGGCGCTCGTGGGAGCTTGCATCGGATTTTTGTGGTACAATTCCTTTCCGGCGCAAGTGTTTATGGGCGATACGGGTAGTTTGACGCTGGGCGGGATCATTGCAGCTTTGGCAATTTTATTACGCAAAGAACTGCTGATTCCGGTAATGTGCGGCATTTTCTTAATGGAAACGCTGTCCGTTACATTGCAAGTAGCGTATTTTAAATACACCAAACGCAAGTATGGCGAGGGTCGGCGGATTTTCCTGATGTCGCCATTACATCATCATTATCAGAAAAAGGGCATGCATGAAGTAAAAATTGTAACGAGATTCTGGATTGTGGGGGTTTTATTGGCGGTTATTACAATTATTACATTAAAAATTCGGTAAAAACACCTAGGCACATAGTAAATATTTTCAAATAATAAAATTTATGTGCCCTTGAGTGCTTTATGTGGTTAAAAAAATGCGCCGCAGGCGAGTAAAAATGGCACCTAGAAGGCATTAGTTTTTGTATTTGAAACTATGAGCCTATGTGTTAAAAAAAATAATCATGAGCGCTAAATATGTAGCGATTTTAGGAAGTGGAGAAAGTGGCATTGGGGCGGCATTATTAGCAAAAAAATTAGGTTTTGAAATATTTGTGTCGGACAAAGGTTCGATTAATGAGAAATACAAGCAGGTACTGATTGAAAATGCCATTCCATACGAGGAGGGCAATCATGATTTTGAAAAAATATTACAAGTCGACGAAATTATTAAAAGTCCGGGTATTCCTGATAAAGTGTCGATTGTAAAAGCGGCGCTGGAAAAGGGCATTCCGGTGATTTCGGAGATTGAATTTGCGGCACGGTACGCGGGTGATGCGGTCATTATAGGCATTACAGGCAGCAACGGCAAGACGACCACGACGAAATTAATGTACCATTTATTACACGTCGCCGGTTTTGATGTGGCAATGGGTGGTAATGTCGGCTATAGTTTTGCACGATTATTGACGGAAGCGCCCAAAAAGTATTACGTGCTGGAAATCAGCAGTTTCCAACTGGATAATATCATCGATTTTCGTCCGAATATTAGTATGATATTAAATATTACACCCGATCATTTAGATCGGTATGAGTATCAGTTGGAAAATTATATAACTGCTAAATTTAATATTATACAAAATCAAAAAGCGGATGATATTTTTTTGTATAATTCGGATAATGAAAATATCACCAATCGCTTAAAAAAGATAAATGTTACACCAAAGGGTGTAAATATTTCGGAAAATATGATAAATGGCGAGTTGCTGAAAGTTGGAAATTCCACTTTTGATATGAGCCGGACGCCACTAAAAGGGCAACATAATTTTATGAACGCGTTGTTTGCCATTCACGCGGCGAAGGCGCTCGGTGTCAGTGACGAAGCAATTCAAAAAGGCTTGGAAACCTTTGTCAACGCGCCGCACCGCATGGAATTGGTTGCTACAATTGACGGAGTGGATTATATCAACGACAGCAAAGCCACGAATGTCGATTCGGTTTATTATGCGTTGCAAGCCATGAATCGTCCGACGGTGTGGATCGTTGGTGGGCAGGATAAAGGAAATGATTATGCGCCGTTATTACATTTTGTAAAAGACAAAGTGAAGGCAATTGTAGCAATGGGCATAGATAACAGCAAGATTATCAAGGCGTTTGGAGAAGTCAGAAGCGAGATTAGGGAAGCGAGAAGTGCAAAAGAAGCCGTTGAAATCGCAACATCTTTAGCTGAATCGGGCGATATTATATTATTATCTCCGGCGTGTGCAAGTTTTGATTTATTTAAAAATTATGAGGACCGTGGCGATCAGTTTAGAAATGAAGTATTGAAGTTAATGAAATAATTGAGTTGTTAGTAAATAAAAAATCAAAAATTATAAATTGTAAATAAATAAAATGTCAACATTCATAGCCAGATTAAATGCAGAATTACGGGGCGACCGCGCCATTTGGGCGATTGTGGTCATACTCGCCATTTTCTCGATTCTGGCGGTGTACAGCTCCACGGGCACCCTGGCGTACCGCGAACGCGAGGGCAACACCGAGTGGTTTTTGATGAAGCATGTAATGATTTTGTCGGCGGGGTTGTTGGCAACCTATTTATTTCATTGGTTAAATTTTCAGCGTTTACGTGTGTGGGCACCGTATTTGCTGGCATTTAGCGTGCCTTTATTGTTATTCACTTTAGTGTTTCAACCCGATATCAATGATGCACGGCGCTGGATTCAGGTGCCGTTTGTGGGATTGACGTTTCAGCCATCGGATTTTGCAAAACTGGCTTTAATCATATTTGTAGCAAAATCGATATCGGCAAAACAAGAATACATTAAAGATTTTCAAAGTGCATTTGTGCCTATTATTGCGCCGATTTTGTTGATTTGCGGCTTAATTGCACCGGCAAATTTATCGACAGCAATCGTACTCATGATGACTTGTGTGCTTATGATGTTCGTCGGACGGGTGAGTATCCAATACATAATATTGTTAATATTATTAGGCGTTGTTGTTTTCGCATTTTTGATATTGATCAGTGAATATTTCCCGGATGTAATACGCCGTGATACCTGGCGTTCGCGTGTGGATGAATTTATGAATACACCCGACGGCGGCTATCAGGTGCAGCAAGCTAAAATTGCAATTGCAAATGGCGGAGAACATTTACTGGGACAGGGTCCGGGGAATAGCATGCAACGCAATTATTTACCATCGCCTTATGCGGATTTTATATATTCTATCATTTGTGAAGAATATGGTGTAATAGGAGGATTTGTAATAATATTATTATATGTAATGTTATTTTTCCGGGCGACGAGGCTTGTGACTAAAAGCTCGAAAGCATTTGGCGCTATGCTGGCAATGGGGATTTCCATTAGTATTGTTTTTCAGGCATTTATAAATATTGCAGTCAATGTTCATTTAGTACCGGTAACAGGATTAACCTTGCCAATGATAAGTATGGGCGGCACCTCGCTTATATTTACTTGCATATCATTAGGCATTTTATTAAGTGTGAGCCGGTATATGGAAGCGAAAGAAGGATAAATAGATTTGAAATTGAAATAAGAAATTTGAAATAGGTTAATGTTCCATTATAAATGGTAGATAAACTCAAAGTTATAATTAGCGGCGGCGGCACGGGCGGACATATTTTTCCGGCGATTGCCATAGCCAAAGCGATTCAGAAAATAAAGCCGGATGCCGAGATTTTATTTGTCGGAGCACAAGGCAGAATGGAAATGGAAAAAGTCCCGAAAGCGGGCTACCCAATCGAAGGATTGTGGATCAGCGGTTTCCAACGCAAATTGACATTACAGAATTTATTATTTCCGCTAAAATTAATCAGTAGTTTATTAAAAGCGCGGCAAATTATTACAAAATTTAAACCCGATGTAGCGGTTGGCGTGGGCGGTTATGCAAGTGGTCCGCTGCTGGAAATGGCAACGCGCATGGGCGTTCCAGCGTTGATTCAGGAGCAGAATTCTTATGCGGGCGCGACGAATAAACTATTAGCTAAAAAAGTGCAAAAAATTTGCGTCGCTTATGATAAAATGGAGCGCTATTTTCCGAAAGATAAAATTATTATAACCGGCAACCCGGTGCGGAATGATTTGGTAAACAACGAAGCGACAAAAGCGGAGGCAGCTGACTATTTTACATTGGATGTAAATAAAAAAACGATTATTATAATTGGCGGCAGTCTGGGCGCACGCACTTTGAATCAGGCGATGGCGGAAAGCACCGAATGGCTGCGCGGGCGCACGGATGTACAGGTGCTTTGGCAATGCGGCGGCTTTTATTATGAAGAATATAAAAATTGCGAAACGGCGAAATTGCCGAATGTTTTGATTACAGCGTTCATTGACCGGATGGATTTGGCGTATAAACTGGCGGATGTTGCGATTGCAAGGGCGGGGGCGTTGACGGTGTCAGAATTATGTTTGGTAGGCATTCCCGCGATTTTAGTGCCTTCGCCGAATGTAGCGGAAGATCATCAGACCAAAAATGCGATGTCGCTGGTGGAAAAAGACGCAGCGGTTTTAATGAAAGATGCCGATGCAAAAATGCAAATGATTCCTAATGCATTGCGACTATTGGATGATGAAAATTTGCAATATAAATTAGCGAATAACATTCGTCAACTGGCGAAACCGAATGCGGCGGAGGAGATTGCAAAGGAAGTTTTAAAAATAGTACACTGATTCTTATGATTGATATGATTTGAACTGATCTTAAATTATCAAAATTATTATAAAAATCAGCGTTCCATATAATAAGTTCAGGATAAAATGAATATAGACAAACTCAAGTGCATATATTTTGTAGGAATCGGTGGGATTGGGATGAGTGCTTTGGCTCGTTATTTCAAAGGATTGGGGGCGGAAGTGCATGGTTATGATAAAACGGAGACGACTTTGACCAAAAAGTTGGTGGAAGAAGGGATGCAAATCCATTATGAGGAGGATGTAAATAAAATTCCGGCGGAAGTGGACCTGGTGGTGTGGACGCCTGCGGTGCCAAAGGAGCACACGGAGTTGCAACATTTTCATAATCAAGGCATTCCGGTGAAAAAACGCTCGGAAGTACTGGGCATTATCAGTCGGAATCGGCGTTGCATTGCCATTGCGGGGACGCATGGAAAGACGACGACTTCTTCGCTGGTGACGCACTTGCTGCGCACGGGCGGCGTGGATGCATCGGCGTTTTTGGGCGGTATTGCACAGAATTTTCAGTCGAATTTTGTGCAGGGGCAAAGCGATTGGGTTGTTGCGGAAGCAGATGAATACGATCGTTCTTTTTTGCAATTGCACCCGGAAGTGGCGGCGATTATGAGTATGGACCCCGATCATTTGGATATTTATGGCGATGTAAATTCCATTCATGATACGGGTTATTTAGCATTTGCTAAACAAGTGACTGGAACATTATATGTTCAAAACAGTTGGATGCAATACTTTGATAAACAGGCAGTTCGGAGCTTTGGTGTAGATGGTGGGGATTATAAAACTGAAAATTTGCGAGTGGAAGACGGCTATTTTGTATTTGATTATAAAAGCCCGGATTTTGATATTCATGATATAAAATTTCCGATGCCGGGGCGACATAATGTGGAGAATGCGACGGCAGCGATTGCGATTGCTTTACAAGTGGGCGTGACGCCGGAAGCGATTCGCGTAGGTTTGTTGAGTTTTAAAGGCATTAAACGAAGATTTGAATTTATTATACGCAACGAAAAGACCGTGTACATTGATGATTACGGGCATCACCCGACGGAGCTGA
This sequence comes from uncultured Saprospiraceae bacterium, assembly GCA_964517145.1. Lineage (GTDB taxonomy): Bacteria > Bacteroidota > Bacteroidia > Chitinophagales > Saprospiraceae > JADJNW01. The sequence goes on along the minus strand of CAZFBN010000001.1, from coordinate 74,908 downwards.
AAGCCGCAATTGGCGCGGCGAAACAGTTGTTTCCGAATCGAAAAGTAACCGGCATTTTTCAACCGCATTTGTACTCGCGTACGCGCGATTTTGTGGATGGATTTGCGGAAGCGCTGGATGGATTGGATGAAGTTTTATTATTAGATATTTATCCGGCACGGGAAAAACCAATCGAAGGTGTAACGTCGGAGATTATTTTTAATAAAATGAATAATCCGAATAAAAAGCTAGTAGCAAAAACAAATTTATTACAAGAATTGCAAAATTATGATATTGAGGTATTAATGACGATTGGCGCGGGCGATATTGATACGATGGTGGAGCCGATTAAAAACATGATGCTATAGATACTGTGGATACTTGCTGCGCGATATTCTAGCATCTGTAGCAACAATAGCATCAAAAGAAGCCATAGCATCCAAAGAAATATGAATAAAAATGATTTAAATATTACCTTGAAGCGTGCCTCGTGGCTGGTGGCTTTATTTATTGCCATTGCCATTGTGTTGTCGGCGGTGGAGCGGCGGGATTCGAGTTTGGTGGAAGGTGTGGCGGTGGACATTGCGCCATTGGAGGGTGGAAATACGCTGATTAAGCCGGAGGATGTGGTGCTGACGATTGAACGGACGTTTGGGACGCCGATTGAGGGTTTGCCACTGAGTCAGATTGATGTAGAGCGGATTGAGCGAGTACTGGAAGAAGATCCGTTTGTGATAAATGCCGATGCGTATGTGGATTCGCGGAGTCGCGTGAATGTAAAGATTTCGCAGCGCGAGCCGATGTTGCGCATCATAGATAATAATGGATTAAATTATTATTTAGATGCAAAAGGTAATAAAATGCCTTTGTCGAAGCACTTTGCGGCAAGAGTTTTAGTTGCAACTGGAAATTTACCACCGCATGATCCCCGATTTTTAGAGCGGGAAAAGCGCAATCGCTTGCAGGACGTGTTTGAATTATCACAATTAATTTTGAAAGATGAATTTTTTAAAGCGCTGATTGACCAAATTTATGTGAGCAATATAGGCGAGTTTACCTTGATTCCAAAAGTCGGCGATCAAAAAATATTATTTGGAAATTATAATAATGCTAAAGAAAAGCTAGAAAATTTAAAAATATTTTATCAAGAAGGGATGCCATATGAAGGTTGGCAAAAATACCGGACGATTAATTTGAAATATAAGGGACAGGTTGTCTGTGAGAAAAGGTAATTAGATGCCAGATGCCAGATTAGGAGATGTCAGACCCACTATTGAAAGTCTGGTATCTGGCGTCTCTAAATCTGGTATCCAAAAAGCAAAATTATGAGTGAAAACTATGCTTTTAAATCGGATGTAGTTGTTGCGGTGGACATTGGCACGACGAAGGTGTGCGCGCTTGCCGGTCGTAAGAATGAATACGGCAGGCTCGAAGTGCTTGGCATCGGCAAGGTGGAGAGCGAAGGGGTGTTGAGAGGGGTCGTGTCAAATATTGAAAAAACCGTTAATGCGATTACGGAGGCAATAGCCATTGTAAAACGGGCGTCGGGCTTGGAATTCAAGAATGTGCATGTCGGTATTGCCGGGCAGCACATCAAGAGTTTGCAGCATCGGGGCATCCTCACGCGCGACAACGACCACACGGAAATTAGTCAGCGGGATATTGACAAGCTTATTAATGACATGTATAAATTGGTGTTGCCGCCGGGAGATAAAATTTTGCACGTCATTCCGCAGGAATATACCGTTGATAATGAGCAAGGTATCTTGGATCCGATTGGGATGTCGGGCGTTCGTCTGGAAGCAAATTTTCATATTATAACTGGTCAGATTACCGCTTCTAATAATATCTTACGGTGTATTGAGCGTGCGGGTTTGCGAGCAGCAAGTCTAATGCTGGAGCCTATTGCTTCGGCGGCGGCGGTGCTGAGCGAAGAAGAAAAAGAGGCGGGCGTGGCGTTGGTGGATATTGGCGGCGGTACGACTGATATTACGATTTTCCATGAGGGCATCATTCGTCATACGGCGGTGATTCCGTTTGGTGGGAATGTTATTACACGTGATATTAAAGAAGGTTGCAGCGTGATGTTGCCGCAGGCGGAAAAGCTAAAAGTGAAGTTTGGCTCGGCTTTGGCGGATGAAGTGTATGAAAATCGCATCATTACCATTCCTGGTTTGAAAGGACGTGATCCAAAGGAAATTTCGGAAAAAAACCTGGCTCGCATCATTCAGGCGCGGGTGGAAGAAGTGCTGGACTATGTATTGTGGGAAATTCGACGCTCTGGTTACGAACGCAAATTGATCGGCGGCATTGTGCTCACAGGCGGTGGCGCTTTGCTGAATCATATTGACAAATTGTCAGAATATCATACGGGCATGAGTACGCGCATCGGCGTGCCGATTGAGCGGCTGGCGCATGGCTATCAGGGACAGTTGACTAGTCCGGTATATTCTACTGCGATTGGTTTGCTGATGAAGGGCATTGAAGAAGTAGAGAAAGGTAAGGTAAAAACCGATGCCGTAGAAGCCGAACTGAAAGCTAAAGCTGAAGCGACCGAAAAAGTGGAAGAACCAACCGAACAAAGCGGCGGCAAGTGGCTGGAAAATATTTTCCGGAAAACGAAAGAATGGTTTGAAGCAGAACCAGATTCGAATTTGTAAATATGAAATGTGAGATATGAAATGTGAAATTACTGTTTTTCAAATCTCATATTTCGCATCTCAAATTTGAGAACACTGATACTAATTCCATAACATCCGAGGGGACGGGACGCCAATCTCAATGAAAACTACGGGCACGCTCCTCATAGCCTAAACAACAAGCTTATGTTATTCGATTTGCCAAAAGACGAAAGCCCGATTATAAAAGTGATCGGCGTAGGAGGCGGCGGCAGCAACGCAGTGACGCACATGTACCGGCAGGGCATTGTCGGCGTGGATTTTGCGATTTGCAATACCGACCATCAGGCGATGAATATTAGCCCAGTGCCAACCAAAATTCATTTGGGTCCGAATCTTACCGAAGGACGTGGTGCTGGCTCCAAGCCCAATATTGGTAAGCTGGCGTGCGAAGAATCCATTGAGGAAGTGCGTCAGTTTTTAGAAAATAATTGCAAAATGCTCTTCATCACAGCGGGCATGGGCGGTGGTACGGGTACAGGCGCTGCGCCCATCATTGCGAAACTCGCGCAGGAGATGGACATTTTGACAGTGGGCATTGTCACCCTGCCTTTTGGATTCGAGGGGCGGCGACGTATTTCACAAGGATTGGATGGTTTGGCAGAGTTGAAGAAAAATGTAGATACTTTGATTATCATTTCAAATGATAAACTCCGACAGATTTATGGCAACCTCTCGGTGTCCGATGCCTTTGCCCAAGCCGATAATATTTTAACAACGGCAGCTAAAGGTATCGCAGAGATTATCACCGTGCCAGGCTATGTCAATGTGGATTTTGAAGACGTGAACACCGTGATGCGCAACAGCGGCGTAGCAATCATGGGTACGGCTTCGGCGGCGGGCGACGACCGGGCGAAGCGCGCCGTGGATGAGGCATTGCACTCGCCATTGCTGGAGGATAACAATATTCGCGGAGCGAAGCATATTTTGTTGAACATCACTTCCGGTTCGAAAGAGGTGACGATGGATGAAATTTTTGAAATCACGGAATTTGTGCAGGAAGAAGCGGGCTTCGGTACCGATTTGATCTGGGGGAACTGCTACGACGAATCACTGGGCGATAGAATCAGCGTGACGGTGATTGCCACGGGGTTTGAAAATAACCACACTACGCCGGTACGTCGGGAACCTGCCAACGAACGCATCGTGGTGTCCCTCGACGACGAAGACCGCCAGCGCAATCCTACCCCGCAACCGGAGGTTAAAAAAAACCATCTGAAGGACATTGGCTTTGACAATGAAGAGATGCCGCGCAGCTCCAAAACCATTGAGTTTGATGACATCAACGAATCAGTGCGCCGGGTTCATCGCGCTAGCAACTACTCCTACCAGGAGCCATACCTGAGCGATGAGGAAATTGCCCGCCGCGAAGCAGACCGCAAGCGCCAGCAAGAAGAGGAAACAAAGCGCCGCGAGCAATTGCGCGGCAACCGTGTGAAACTCAGCAACCCGCAAAACGTGATTGAACTCGAAAACGAACCCGCTTACCTGCGCCGCAGCGTTAAGCTCGACGATGTGCCTCACTCCTCCGACTACGCCTACTCCAAATGGACCATCGGCGAAGAGGACGAGCCGCGCTTCCGCGAGGGCAACTCGTTTTTGCATGATAATGTGGACTGATTCCATCTGCTATTTCAGCGTTTTGGAATTGGGGAATGGTGGAAAGCCGTCAGGCGGGGAATGCTCTTCTGACGGCTTGCTGTTTTTGGAAAAAGAACTAAAAATGGTATCTTACCGTTGATATTTTCATAAACCATTTTATATGCTTGCCATTGCAGAAAAGAAATATTCTGTAGAAGAATACCTTGCGTTAGAAAAGACAGCGGAAGTCCGACACGAATTCGTACATGGAAAAATTATTCCTATGCCTGGAGAATCTATTCTCGCCAATTTGATTGCACTCAATCTTGCTTTTTTATTAAGACAAGCTTTAAAAGGCAAAGGTTTTACGGTTGTTGCACACGATGTTCAGCTTATAGTAGATGTGGATCACATTTATCGCTACCCAGACGTGGCAGTAGCGGCTACGGCTGCGCTGACCCAACCCCATGCTATTACCCAACCCATTTTAATTGCAGAAGTATTTTCCAAAAATTCTGCCCACACCGACCGAGGCGAAAAACTCTTAGAATACACCCAAATACCTTCCTTACAACACTACCTCCTGGTGAGCCAAAGCGAATGCCTCGTAGAAATCTATTCCCGCCGCGACACCGAGTGGGGCTTCTCCTTTTACAAAAATCTCAGCGATACCATCGAATTAGCAGCGCTTGGCATGGACATAACCCTACAAGATTTGTACGAAGAAGTGGTTTTTGAGACGCAACAGAAGGCATAAATCATAGGGTTTATAAGAGGAGAAATGCTCTTCTGACGGCTTGCTGTTTTTGAGAAAAAGAACTAAAAATGGTATCTTACTCCTCCATGATCCCTTTAGAGATACCCGTATTTTAATATTAACTGATTTTGAACAAATCTTATAAAATTAATAAAACTCATCCATTTACTTGTTGTAAATATAAAGGCAGTGTATTAGTTTTGAACCTATCTGAATCCTAAACCGCCATACCTTGAGCAGCAAAGCATCTGGACGCGACCACATCCCCGATTTTAAATCAGCCACCCCCAGCGGCGTGAATTGGCTGCTAGTCATCGCTATTGATGCGTACGAACACTGCGCACCGCTCCAAAACTGCGTCAGTGATGCACAAGACGTGGTCAAGGAGTTGACCACCAAATATAACTTTGAGAAAGTAATACAACTTCCTAATCAAGAGGCAACCTATGAAAATATTATTGAGAAACTCGAAGAACTGAGCAAACAAATCGAAAAAGACGTGGATAATTTAGTCCTCTACTTTTCCGGGCACGGTGACACGGAAGGCGATGCCGAAAACCAAATCGGCTATCTCGTGCCTGTTGACGCACGTAAGGGCAAAGTGCGCGACTATATTCCGCATTCTTTTTTCAAAGAAAAACTCAACCTCATTCCTACCCGCCACACCTTTGTGATCATTGATGCTTGCTTTGCTGGCTCTTTTTTCTTTAATACGCGTGGCAAGGCGGAGGGCTCCGAGCAGCTTCCATCCCGCTGGGGCATTTCTTCTACCAAATCGAGAGAGGTAGCGCTCGACGGTACGCCTGGTGATAACAGCCCTTTTGCCAAATGCTTGATTGAAACACTACAAGAAAATAACGATAGATTAAGTCCGCATGGCTTGGCTGCTAAGATTGAGCAAAAAATGAAAGACCAGGGCGTGAGTCAAGAACCTATTTGCCAACCTTTTCTAAACCATAAGAAATATAATGATGGGATGTTCTTCTTCCACCCTGCCAAAAACGAAGCCCAAATCTGGACGACCACCCAAGCCACCAACACCGCCGCCGCTTACCACGCCTTTTGGCAGCAGCATCCCGATAGCCCCCACGCCGAAGAAGCGCTGTGGCAATACGCTTGCAAGCTGAATGAGGTAGCTGCTTATCAATTGTACCGTGCGCACTTTCCGCGTGGCAAGTATGCGCACGAGGTTTTTGATAAAATAGACGACGCTACTTTTGCGCAGTGTGAAACCGTAAAAGATTTTCAAAACTATCTCAAAACCTTCGGCTATAATGCCAACCACGCCGATGAAGCCCACGCCAAGATTGACGCTTTGCTGGGAGGCATTATTGTCAAAACCCCTCCGCCAAAAATTATTGTACCGGAAGCACCCAAACCCGAATCTTCCCCCTTGGGGGGGCAGGGGGCTTGAACCCGAAATGATCTTCGTACCCGGCGGCACGTTCAAAATGGGAAGCGATGATTACGATTCTGAAAAACCCATCCACGACGTCACCGTCCAAGATTTTTACATCGGAAAATACCCGGTCACCCAAGCCGAGTGGCGTGCCGTGATGGGTAGCGACCCTCCCGAATTGAAATTCAAAGGCTGCGACCAATGCCCGGTGGAGCGTGTATCCTGGAACGAGGTGCAAAATTTTATAAAAACATTGAATCAAAAAACGGGCAAAAACTATCGCCTCCCTTCCGAAGCGGAGTGGGAATACGCGGCGCGGGGTGGTGCAAAATCCCTCCCCTTGGGGGAGGGTAAGGGAGGGGCTGGTTACAAATACGCAGGTAGTGATAACCTGGATGAAGTGGGTTGGTACGGGGAAAATTCCGATGGCAAAACCCACCCCGTTGGTGAAAAAAAACCGAACGAACTCAGCATCTACGATATGAGCGGCAATGTATGGGAATGGTGTGAAGACGTATGGCACGATAATTATAAAGGCGCACCGCAAGACGGTAGCGCCTGGCTGAGTGGTGGTGATCAGGCTCGCCGAGTGGTTCGTGGCGGGTCTTGGCTCGACTACGTTGACGGTTGTCGCGTTTCCTACCGCAGCTACTACGTTGCCGATATCCGTTACTACGATCTCGGCTTTCGGCTTGCCGGGTACTGATTTACCCTTGAGCGCTTTTACCCTTTTACCCTTTTTATAAGTCTGGTTTGGAAAACGCTTGGAAGGGGCTCGATGCCCCTTCCAAGCGTATCGGCGACCCTTTAGTCGCCGCCGTAAGCCGTGCATGGGCGACTATGGCACCATCCCTTTGGAAAGCTCGCCCGTGCGCTTGGTCTGAACCGTGATGGCGGTGATTTTTGTGATGAACATGATGTGCGGGTATCCCAACATCACATCAATCAAACAAATCACCGTTCAGACTTCCTTCCGCTATCCAGCGCCTTCCCCTACAAGAGTTAGGGCGTCCTCTAGGCTGCCAGAGGCGCGCATGGCTACACTGGAGGCATCCACAGGAGCGCTGGGGGAGTGCACAAGTACGCCGGGGACTTCCTCAGCAGGGCTGGGGGTATTCCACAATACCCTGGAGGCATTCACAGCGGTGCTGGGGAAGCCTCTAAGCGTACTAGGGGAGTGCACAAGTACGCCGGGGACTTCCCCAGAAGGGCTGGGGGTATTCCACAATACCCTGGAGGCGTTCACAGCGGTGCTGGGGAAGCCTCTAAAAATACTAGAGGAGTGCACAAGTATGCCGGGGACTTCCCCAGTAGGGCTGGGGGTATTCCACAATACCCTGGAGTGGTTCACAGCAGTGCTGGGGAAAGCACTGCAAGGCAGGTGCAAGCGGACAGGCGCATGCGCATTGCCTGTCCGCTTGAATTAGTTTTAAAACCCTTCTGCAAATTTTAAACTCTGCGGTATTTGCGTAAGCACGGTGGGCGACTCATCTTCGAGGAAGTAATGCTGCACGCCCATTTCAGCGCCGAGCTGAAGCACGCCTTTGATGTCTATTTTACCCGTACCCCAGGGCACGTCCATTTTCACGTCTTCGTGTCCGGTGAGGTTGCCCACTACACTTTTATCCATGTCTTTCACGTGTAGCAGGGGAATGCGGCTGCCATATTTTTTCAAAAAAGCCACTGGGTCTTGTCCGCCATGAGTGACCCAAAAAACGTCTTCTTCAAACATCACATTTTGCAGATCGGTGTTATTGTACAAATAATCAAAATACGTGCCGCTTTCGTACGGTACAAATTCAAAACCATGCACATGGTAAAAAAACTGAAAGCCATTGTCTTTTAGCTTTTTACCAGCCTCATTGAAAACACGCACGGCTTCCTGCATTTCAGCAAAGGTAATGGTGTCGGCTTTGTGCTCGATCCAGGCAGTGCCCACGTATTGTACACCCAACACTTTTGCCTGCGCAATGACCCAATCCATGCTATCGCGCAGCACGCTCATGCCATAGTGTGCACTGGACGGCTTCAATCCATACTGATCGAGTTTAGCTTTGAATTGTTCAGCACTCAGCCCAGCGGTACCGGCAAGCTCCACGTCGGTGATGCCCTGCTCCTGCACGTATGCCAGTGCTTGGTCCAAATCTTGAGCAACCTGATCGCGCAGGCTATACAATTGCACGCCAATTTTGTTGCGAAAAGTCTTTGCTTCGGGTGCTTTGGTGTCCGTTTTGGGCTGTTGTTTGCAGGCAACAAAACTTAGCATAGCTACCGTTGCTAAAGTGATATAAGTTTTTATCATTACCATTTATTTTGTAAAGAAAGACGTAAAGATAAAAAAATACGGTTTAGATAAAATATACCAAGCTTTATTCTTTATCGGCTGCTTTAAATAAAGCAAAATTTGAAAGAGCGGGAGTATTGTTGGCTTCCAATAGTTGAATTTTTATTTTGGTAGTAATCACTGCATCTACACGCAATAAACGCTTGTACCCGATGGTAGTGCCTTGAGCAATATTTTGCCAATTGCCGTTGACTTCAGCTTGTAGTTTAAATTTGCTAATGCGCTGCCCCAGCCGGATGGGTTCTTGCAATAAAATTCGATTAAAAGTAGTCGGTTGATGGAGTTCAATGATAATATCAGCGGAGCGGGCATTGAGATCGGCAATCCAAAAAGAGGCATCAACGTCATCTAAAATTTTATTTGCGCCAACGCCAGTATTTACCTGAACTTTCGCATTTTTAGCAAGATTGGTTTTAAACGTTTCATCTAGGATGGCACGAAACTCCAAAAGGTTTTTGACATCCGTTTCATGCAATAAACCGCGTCGGTCGGGTGGAATATTGAGTAATAAAATGGCGTTTCTACCCACTGATTTGTAATAAATATCTACCAATTGCTGCGGCGTTTTTACTTCTGCGTCTTCTTTGGCATGATAAAACCAACCAGGACGAATGGACACATCGCATTGACCCACCACCCAGGAAGTGCCGTTAGGATCGCCGGTATTCAAATAATCCGTTTCGGGCGTGCCGATATACACGCGATTTAAATCCATCATAGACCAAAAAGTTTCCCCCGCAAAGCCTTTTTCATTACCAATCCAATGTGTGTCAGGTCCTGCGTCAGAAAAGATGAGGAGATTGGGCTGTAATTTTTTAGCTAAACGAAAAGTCCCGTCCCAATCATAATACGTCCTGCGGTCAATCACGCGTTCTTCATTGGCACCCCCGTAATACCCAGTGCCGCCATTAGCGCCATCCACCCAAAATTCTGCAATTTCACCATAATTGGTAAGCAATTCCGTCAATTGATTGCGATAGTAAATAATGTATTCGGGTTTGCCGTAGCTGGCATGATTTCTATCCCAAGGAGACAAATACAAACCGGCTTTCATATTATATTTTTTGCAAGCCGCTGTAAATTCTTTTACAACATCACCTTGCCCATTTTTATACGGACTTTTTTTGATGGAATGCTCCGTGTAGCGACTGGGCCAAAGGCAAAAGCCGTCGTGGTGCTTGGCAGTAAGGATCAATTGTTTGAAACCGGCGGCTTTAGCCGTCACAACCCATTGTTCTACGTTGAGTTGAGTAGGATTGAAAAGCGCTGGGCTTTCGTCGCCGAAGCCCCATTCTTTGTCTGTAAAAGTGTTAATGGTGAAGTGAATAAAACCGATTAATTCTTGTGCTTGATAGCGCGCCTGCTGCTCGGTGGGTAGCACGGCGTTTTTGGGAACTTTTTTTTCTGATGGAATGGTTTTGCAGGTGTAATAACTAATTGTTACAAGCAGTATAAAAAATAACTTTTGCATTGTGAATATGGATTTTAGTTGAATAAATATACCCTATACAATTGAATAATTTTTATAATTGAGTAGCTGGGCGTTTTTATAGTTGATAATTTTAAGTATCTGAAAACCAATATATTATTAACATTTTGTCTTCGTTTAAATACATTACTTTGCTTCGTAAATGCTAAAGATAAAGAATAAAAGAAATAGCCATAATTACAAATTGAAACACTTTTATTTTTTTCAAAACTTTGGAATAATTCTATCTTTATAAAAGGCGTTTTAATAAAAATGCAGTTTAAAATAATAAGCTTGCATGATGTTTTAATAATTTAAATCTTACATTTTAATAAAGTCCAATGATTAGGAACGGATTATTCATATTTTTTATCATATTGTCCGTCAATATTTCACTTCAGGCGCAAAAAAATTATCGCGCCATTGACAAACGCGCCATCGAAACGCCAGAGGCGGACATGCGCTCTATCACTCAATTGGCGGCTTACCTAGCTGCTTCTGCAAAAGATGATTTGGAAAAAGCGCGTGCCATTTACACCTGGATGACGCATCATATTACATACAGCGACACTACGGTGCACAACGGTTGGCTTGGTACGCCCAAAAATAAATGGCAGCAGCAGGCGGAGCAGGTTTTAAAAAATCGAACGGCGGTGTGCGAGGGCTTCGCCAATTTGTACAAAGCTCTGTGCGATGCGGTGGGCTTACCCGCGGAACTGGTGACAGGCGTGGTGAAGGAAGAAGACGGCACGGTGGCGGATGTGGGGCATGCCTGGAATGCTGTGCAAATAGAAGGGCAATGGTATTTGAGTGATCCTACCTGGGGTTCGGGTTACGCCGATTATTGGACGAGGCGCTTTGTGCGCGAGTATCAAGAGGCGTTTTTTCTGGTGCCCGCGGAAAAGATGATCCAATCGCATTTGCCGGATGACCCCATTTGGCAATTGCTGCCAAACCCCCTCACGGACCAGGAGTTTTGCAATTTGAGCGCTGTGCCGTTGTCGGCAAGAGTTAGGGAGATTCCCACGCAACCCTTTGTATATCAGGACTCTATTCAACGCTGGTTTCAGCAGGATTCGCTCCAGCGCATTTTGAGCGCCAGCGAGCGGATTTTGCATTACAATCCTAAAAATGCCTTGGCATTGGCGCGTTTGAGCAATCATTTTTACAACCAGGCGGTGCGGATTTATTACAATAGTGAGGAGCAAATTTTAGAATCGCTGGATGATTCTAATAAACCTTTGGATACCATTCAGTTATTCTCGCAATTGGACAATGCGGAAATATTATTACAAAAAAGTCGATATTATGATTCGCAAGTTGAAGATGAAAAATTACTGGAAGATGCAACACAGGAAGAATTGTTGCGGGCAGAGTTGGATTACCTGCGCGGCTTGGTGCAAGTGTGGAAAGTGATCAAAAGATATGACATCCTGGACGGGAGCTCCAAAAATGCGTCGGACGCGTTTTATGCTGCCATGTATGCAGATGCGCAAATCGCGCAGCAGTATTTCTCGAATGCGGAGTTGGTGTATGCCCGCCAAACAGCGGATCTTTATAAAAAGGCTTTGGATCAGGTGAAATTGCATAAGGCATTGCTGTACAATTATTTAGCGAAAGCAGATGGTATGATTTTAGACTTGTCCGATGAAATGAGTGAGGCAGAACTGGCGGCATTGGCGGCACGCTTGGATCGGGGAGAGGCGACTTACCAAAAGATGCTTGAGTTGGTGCAAGCGGTGTTGGCAGGGGATTCCATGTCTTTGATGGGGCGTTCTTTTATGGAGGAATATCCTTTGATAAAAGCAAATTTTTTTACTGATCGTGGCTATGTTTACCAATTTTCATTGCATAAAAAGTACCAACGGCAGTGGGACAATCCTGATTTGCTGAATAAAAAAATGGCAGATGAAATGATAACTGCTTATTTAAAATGTAATGATTTTGCGCAAACGGCGGCTGATTTTTTAAAAAAAGTGCCCAAAGGTGAAAATCTTGATGCAATGAACCGGCAATTGCAGACGCTGCGAAGCAATACCTTTATTTGCGTGGGCGATATAAAAAGAAATCATTTAGTGAATGACTGGAACAGCAGTATCAAAAAGCCTGCGGAATTCAGTGTCCAGAAGAAAAATTTATTGGAAGCAAGTAATAAAGTGCTGGAATATTATAGTCAAGCTTTAAAATTAACAGGCGATAATGTAAATACCAAAACCTACCTGATCGAATCGATCGATCAAGTTAGGGAAATGCAGCAGCAGTTGGAGAAATAAAAGTATAAGCATGCTACCTCAACAAAAGAAGAATCGCCAATGCAAAGAGCACCGCGATGGTAATGAGGATGTAAAAACTGACATTGCTTTGTGATTTTCTAAATAACACTTCCATCAAATCGCGCCACTCCATGCGGCTCAAGCTTTCTGTCACCATCATAAAATATTTGCGATTGCTAAGGCGGGCGTGGTCGCCGTGTTTTTTGAGAATAAAAAATTGCCCATCGAGGAAGGAAAGATCATACAATTGCCCTTTCATTTCCAGGGCATCTTCGTCCAATTCGTTGATTATCATAAATTTATTACCTGGAATGCTGCGCCATTTGCCAAGTTCGAGGTCGCCATCTGTAGATTTGATATATTCCCCATCAGGATTAAAAAAATGCAGCACCGCTTGGTGGAAAGTATCACTGTCTTGTTTTTCAGCCCAAGGTCTGCCCAAGAAAAATTTTTCTTCCCGCAAATCCTCACTCCAGGGCTTCACAATGGGCAATAGTTTATCCAAATAGCCGTCCAGCGTGTCCGCTTTTGGCATTTCTACCTTAAAACTTTGCCCCAGCCGGTCGAGTAATTTGCCTTCCAAATCCGTTGTCGTTTATAGGTTGATGCTAATATGCAAAAGTACGTCGTCTGCATCAATCTATCAACTTTTCAGGGCATCAACTTTCTGCCTTCTTCGCCCATTCGCTGCGCTTCTTGAAATATTTAGGATTGACAACGAGCAAGCCAAAGGATTCGCCGTCTTCCTTGGTGTGCTTGGCGTGGTGCGCTCCGTGCGCGCGCAGGATAGCGCGAGAGTATTTATTATCTAATTGTGTGAACCATTTGAACCGGCGGTGAATATACACGTCATGGATTAGGAAATAAATCAAGCCATAAATGGAAATGCCGACGCCCACAAAAAATGCCCAGCGATACTCTGGCACCAGAGAACCAATGATGTAACAAATCATACTTGGAATGGCAAATACCAGAAAGAATCGATCATTCTTTTCAAAAAAGCCTTCTTTTTCGTGATGCGGCTTGTGATGATCTTCATGCCAACTCCATAACAGCCCGTGCATCAGGTACTTATGTGCTGCCCATGCCACAAACTCCATTCCGGCGACCGCCGCCAGCGTTACAAAAATATAAAAAAGTGCTTGCATGTATCTACATTTTTATGAAACGTACAACGAACGCTTTATTTATTTCCAAGTATAAAAAATTAGTCAATCCATGATATTCAGCATAGCAAAAAACAAAATTTGTAATACAAACAAAGCAAGCGCGACTTTGTTTCTAAGGGTGCCGTACATTTTAACAAAAGTAAGCAATAATGGTAGTGATACCAAAAACCAACCTAAGTAATTTTGCAGCGGCGGTTCGCCTTGCGCCCACGACCAAAAATCGTATCGTATGGCAACGGGTTCGATCAAAATGTCCAACCCAACCATCAGCAATGCTGCAATGATGCCTTTTAAGAACCAAGCGGTTTTGGGAAAAATATGATTTGTTGTTACACCTGTGGCATAGCAAAGCAGCATCCAATTTACGCCGATGATTAAGGGCGTACCCCAAATTTTAGGTCCCAATACACGTCCATAGGCATATTCTCCAAAAAGTAATCCTGTTTGCACTCCGTAAAGTTCTGCACCAAAGCCGACTAAATAGCTGAAAATTAAGAATAAAGAAAATTTATAGTCTTTTTTGTAAGGATGAAATGCTATCACAATCAGGAAAGAAAGTAGCAAATTAAGCGGTGTAAGTAAAATAAATTCAGGATGAACGTTTTGTGTAATGCCTACAATTCCAACTAAATACAAAATAAGCAAAGTAATAATCGCAATGCCTTCTGTGGAAATTTTGGTACTTAATCTTGAAACGGAACCCGTAATCATTGTAATAATTTAGTTTACTATGCTGTAATAAAGATTTAATAATAAGTGGTCTAGCAGCTTAATAGTCAATAACCAAAAGTGTACAAATTTGATAATCAAATTTTTAAAAAAGCAACCCTTGATTCGCATCGTTCGTTGGTTTTTAAAACTATCAACGTTATTTATAGGTGCATTACATCATCTACGATTTTAGCCGACAGCAAAGCCAACGGAATGCCGCCGCCTGGATGTACACTGCCACCACAGAAATACAGGTTTTGAATACGTCGCGAAAAATTAGGATGCCGCAGAAATGCTGCCATACGATTGTTGCTGCTGGTGCCGTACAGCGCGCCCAGGTGGGAAGCAGTGCGACTTTCGATGGTGCGTGGCTCTAAAAGTTCTTCACAATCAATTAGTTCTGCAATATTTGTTTTTAAAATTCGATTTAATTTTTGGATAATATTTTGACGCGCTTCTGCAATGTGTGCATCCCAGTCCTGACCAGAATTGTGGGGGACATTTATCATAATAAACCAATTTTCGCAGCCTGTGGGTGCATCTTCTGGCGTATATTTTGATGTGATATTAATATAAATTGTAGGATCATTATAAATTTTCCCTGCTTCTAAATAATCGAATTCTTTTTTATAATCATCGCTAAATAAAATATTATGCAAATCCAGCTCAGGAAAGTTTTTTTTGATGCCCCAATAAAAAATTAAGGCGGAGGTAGATTTTTGTTGGTTTAAAATTCGATTGGGGTGTTTCTCCTTCGGCAACAATTTTTTATATACCTGAAAAATATCCATATTACTGATAATACGGTCAAAGTATTGCATGTTTCCATTGATTGTCAAACCAATCGCTTTGCTGTTTTTGACTTCAATCGCTTCCACTTTGGTATTAAAATGAAAACGTACGCCCAACTGTTGTGCTAATCCGAAAATCGTTTTTGTAATATGATACATGCCACCTTTAGGGTAAAATGCGCCGATATGATATTCAAAATGGGGAATGATGCTCAATAAACCCGGCGCTTTATATGGGTTCGATCCGTTATATGTAGCGTAGCGATTAAACAATTGCACAAGCTTTGGATGTTTTGCAAGCCGCTCATTTACAGTATTTAATGTGGTGAAAATATCCAGTGTGGGAATAAGAAAAAGCACTTTGGCAACGCTTTGATGTAGCCAGGTGTCGAGCCGATGTAATGATTTTTCTAAAAAGATGCGCCCAGTCAATTCATATTTTCGACGGCTATCTGCTTGCAGTTTTTCTAAGCGTTCCGATGGGATGCCCAGTTTTTGTTCAATTTCTTTTGCAAATGCGTCCTTATCGGCAAATGCGTGTAGTCGTGTGCCATCTTCCCAAAAATAATTGCAAATAATAGGTAAGCGTTTGTACTCAAAATGTAAATGTGGATCGAGCCCTACCAATGAAAACAATTCATCTACGTATTGAGGCATGGTCAACAAGGAAGGTCCCGCGTCAAAACGATAACCATTGATTTGAAACTCTGACAATTTGCCACCTGGAAAGCCGTTTGCCTCAAATACGTCCACTTCGTACCCTCGATTTGCCATGCGTACTGCTGCTGCCAGCCCAGCGATGCCTGCACCGATGATTCCGATTTTCAACCGTTCTAGTTTTGTTCGACGAGGTAAACAAAGATGTAGCAAGAAGGTTTTTTATAAATTAAATGGCGGAATATTTTAATGCACTTCTTTAATGCGTATTTTCTTCCAGCGCACTTTAATGCCGCCGCCATCGTGGATTTGTAATGCAATAAAGCCCCTGCCCTGACCGATTTTTTCGTCTTTCAAAGTGACCATTTGCTTGCCATTCAGCCAGGTCGTGATCTGATCGTCTATTATTTGAATCTTCATCTTGTTCCAATCCGTTGCTTTCAAAGCTTTTTCAGCCTCTGCGTCGGGTTGAATGAGCCAGCCGCGTCCGTAGGATTCATAAATGCCGCCCGTGTGCTGATTGGGAGGCGCTACCTCCACCTGCCAACCGCTAATTTTTACGCCTTCGATGCCCGAACGAATAAACACGCCGCTATTGCCGTTGGCTTCCAATTTAAATTGTAATTCTAAAATAAAATTATGATATTCTTTATTCGTAGAAAGGTAACCGTACTGCTTGTCAGGACCACTTTCGCATACGAGCGTTCCTTTGTCCACGTACCATTTTTCGGTGCCGTGGGGCGTCCATCCGCTCAAATCTTTACCATTGAACAATTTTTTATAACCTTGTGCTTGTAACACACTGATAGACAGAAAGAAAAGAATTAAGATTAATAGGTGTTTCATTATCTGATTTTTTTGTTTTTAAGTATTGGAATAAATTCAAACCTGGTGAGATTAAAGGGATAAACTTAGCCACTCCCTGTCACATTTTCAAATCAAAGCTCAAGCTTTTTTTGCATGGGGTTTGAAAAGCGTTTTTTCTTTAAAATATAATTTGAGATTGATAAAAGCAACCCAAAGCAGATATGATAGAAAAGTGATTTTTTGTAATAATGGCAAGGCAAGAATTAAGTGGCGGGTGTAATAAATGTAAGCATTTAATAAAATTAAGAGCAGACAGAAAATGCCAAATAAAAATAGGCGAAAAGCTTTACTCCTGTATAAGGCAATATAAGTGCCCGTCAGCGCAATGACGCCCAAAAATACTGCCGCAATTATAATAAAATCATGATAATTACTAAATATAAAGATCGACAACAGCATAGACATGATGCCAGAAAACTGCACCATATTATAATGATGGCTGCCGGTTTTTAACAATTTTGGTAACAGATACCAAAAAACAGAAAGTGACGTACAAAGTACAATCATAGCTGCAATCGCAATGGGTTGAGCGGGGTTCAGTTGTCCATTTTTAGCGCCTTTTGCCAATAAATCACACCAATAATTATGAATAATGCTAAAACCTTGCGCCGTTTTATTTACATCGGAGCCACCCGGATAATAAAAAGCAGCAACAATATAAAATATTAAAAATAACCCAATCCCAATAATCGGTGACAGAATAATCCAGGTAGCAATATGCCGACCTTTATGGCTCATTTTAATTTTAACATTGAATTTATTTACTTTTTTTGATACACCTTTACATAATCTACCACCATTTCCTGCGGGAAAACAGTCGTCGCATCAGGATAACCGGGCCAATTACCACCCACTGCCAGGTTTAATATCAAGTGGAAACGCTCGTTAAACGGATAATTTTCAGGCTTTAACAAATTAGGAATGATACGCTGGTAAATAAGATGATTGTCCAGCAGCCAAATCATTTCATTCTCCTGCCAGATTAAAGAAAAGGTGTGAAAATCATCGGAGAAGTCGCCTTTTGGTAAATAATACCGGTTGTTATCATATTTATTTTGGGGCCAATCCGGGCCATAATGCACCGTGCCCCAAAGCACATTTGGCTCATGCCCAACGACTTCCACCAAATCAATCTCGCCGCTTTTGGGCCAGCCGCCAAACACATTCTCCGTTGGCAAAAACCAGATCGCGGGCCAGATGCCTTGTCCCTTGGGCAGTTTGGCACGTACATCAATCCGACCAAATTTAAAATCCTTTTTTCCTTTTGTGCGCAGGCGAGCGGAAGTGTACTCCTTGCCATTCATGGCTTCCTTCAAGGCTACGATGTGCAAAAATCCATCTTTTACATACACATTTTTAGGATGGTTGGTGTACCATTGCCCTTCATTATTGCCCCAGCCACAGAGTTGCGGGCAGCCGTCGCCGAGTTGGTATTCCCAACTGTTTGAATCGAGATTATTTCCGTCGAATGCTTCATTCCAGACGAGGGTATAGTCGGTTTGATCCGGCAAATTTGTTTTAGACCTAACTTTGTGATTAACAGTACATTGAGAGGTTAACAATAGCAAAAACAATAGAATGCGCCACATGTTGATTTTTTTCAACAAACATAACAAAAATTTATTGTCCGATCAGCACAAATGCCGACCAATAATATGGATGGCTAAAATTTTCAGAACGAATCAGCTTGAGTTTGGCTTCTCGCAAAGGCGTACTGAAGTTTTTACTTTGTCCACTCAAAAATTCCTGATAAAAGAACACCATCAAATCTGCCGTCGCCTGGTCCTGCACTTTCCAAAGCGATACCACTAGATTTTCCGCGCCAGCATAGAAAAATGCCCGCGATAAACCCAACAAACCTTCGCCGCTTGCCACCTTACCTAGCCCCGTTTCGCACGCGGAAAGCACCACCAAATCTGCATTTAGCTTTAAATTATACACTTCGCCGGAATATAAAATATGATCTTCCTGCTTCGTAGAATCGGGAAATAGTAATAAACCAGATAAATCCGGCTGTTCTTCATTAATAAAACCATGCGTTGCGATGTGTAGATATTTACTTTTTGTAATGTCGCTGTGCTTAAATTGATTTTCATTCGCATTTTGATAAAGAAAAATAGATGCTTTTTGCCCTTTTTCTTTGAATACTTCGGCAATGGATTGCACTTCATCTGCGGTAGCGGGCAGCGCCGACACGTATTTGCCATCAGCAGTCAGGGTACGTCCAACATGTTCCCGATTCCCTGCCAATAATGGATTGCGCGTACCACTCGAAAAGGAGTTAATATCCTGAGGCTCATTAAATACAGGCGCGTAAGCCAATAATTCATTTGATATAGCTGGAGATGTGTGCGTAACGTATTTATTTTTGTGATAAACAGTACTGGAAAGGGCGTAACTGATTTGATACTTATTTAGTAAATACGGCATTTGCGAAAAATGAATATTACTGTCCGGTTGAATTGGTTCAGTCAATAATGCTTCAAAAGGAAGTTTACTCAAATTGCCATCTGGAATAATGATTAAAGATTGAATATTTGGATCTAAAGTAAATGGAAACAAGCATTTATGTAAATAATGAGCGACTTTAAGATAATCTTCATTTAGTTGATAATAAATCGTTTTGCGTAAGCCGGTTTGTTGATTGAAAAAATCTTTTGGTAGCGTGGAACGATATACCTGAAAATCATTGTTAGAAATAACAAAACTAAATAACACCGTGTCGCCGACAAAATAACTCACCAATGCGGTCTGGTCGGGTAAAATTTGTTGCAACGCCTTAATATCAGGCACTTTCCGTTCATATTTCAATTGGTAGTAATTGGGGTACTCTTTTTCTAATGTTTCTACCAGCGCCCGATAATCGCGCTGTGCTATAAATAACTCATTTTTATAGAGCGTAGTAGTATTGCTATCAGCCTGTTCCAGTAGTTTTAATTTATAATATCGAATATCCGATTGGAGTTGATCTTCCTTTGCAATTAAAGCATCGGGAATACCGGCAAAATGCTTGGCGTGATTGGCAGTGATGGATTGCGTGAGGACGGTATTTTTACTTTTTTCGGCATACTGAAAAGCTTCTTCCCAGTAGCGCCGGTCGCCGGTCGTTGCTGCTAGCTGAAGACAGTTCTCGATGGCGGACTCCGATAAATCGTTCATCTTCTCCGACAGCCGGATTTTATCCTCCGACGCAATTAACTCATTTTGCACCTGCGTTAAAACCGAATCTACCACTTGATATAATGTACGTGTCGCCAATAAATCCCTGGCCTGCCTGCCGCCTTGCATCAAGCGGGCTTTTTGCATCAAGGATGTAACAAAAATATCATAACGATAATAACCAACGGAAGCTGGTGCAACATCTTGACGATCGTATTCATAATGCTGATGATTCGCAGCTAAAGCCCGTTGTGTGTAATCCAGCGCATTTTCATAATCATGTTCTGCCGCGGCTATTTTAGATAAATTATTATAAATAATTGCAATTTTATAACTTTTATTAAGTGTTTTTTGTAATATTCTCAGAGCTTTGAGGTTGGTTTCTCTTGCTTTTATAAAATTACCCAAATTAAAGTAAATGAGCCCCAAGTCACTTATTAAGCTGGCGTATAATTCCTGTTGCTTGCTATCCTGCTCAATGCGCTGCATCGCGCCCTGAAGGGTGGCGATTGCCTGGTCAAATTGATGATTGGCAGCATATGAATTGCCTAAATTATTATAAGCTTGTATCAAACGGGCATCAGTCGGCTCCAACTTTTGCTGATACAATTGCACTGCTTTTTCGTGCAGTTCTATCGCTTTTTCAAAATCGCCTGCCAGATCGGAAAGAATGGCTTCGTTGGTATAATAATCGGCGATTTTAATGGCATTATTTTCGACTGCTTGCTCGTATTGCTGAATGGATTGTTGGTGATAAATGGAGGATTCCTGGTAAGCGCCTTTATTTTGATAACAAACCGCTAAATAAGTTGAAACTTCGGCGATTAGTTGCTTTACATTATCAAAATCCTGCGGATGACTTTCGTATAATTCCTTTGCCTGATTGTAAAAGGTAATGGCATTATCATATTCTTCTTTATATTCATATAATACGCCCACATTAAAATACATATTCGCCAGGCGGGGATTACCATCGCCGAGTAAAGTTTTTCGGATTTTGATGCCTTTTGTGTAAGCATCCAGGGCTTTATTATAAAGGAGTAAATTGGTGTAAGCATTGCCAATATTAAAATAAACGCTGGCGACGCGATCATCCTCGGTGCCTAGTTCCGCAATACGGATCGTCCGTACTTTTTCCAGCTCTTCCAGTGCATGGGCATCGTCGCCCCGTGCAGTATAAGCAACGCCTAAAATATTATAATGATTGGCACGGTCGAGGGCGCTTGCTTCGGGCGGCAATTTCCCTAGCTCGACAAGATTTTTATTAACATAAACCTTACAAGAATCAAAAGAAGCTTCGGCTTCTTTAATATTATATAATTTTTGCCAACCCAAACCCTGATAGTAATAGCCACGTGCTATCTGGTAAATTATTTCTCTCTCAGCCATATTTTGGGAAGCAGGCACCTGCTGAACCGCTTCATATAATGTTTTTAAACTCTGAATACCCGTTTCTACATATTTTACATTCGTACTCCATTTAGTAAATAATATTTTAGCAAAATCGATAAAATTTTTATTGTAATTGTCCCAATCTTGTGCCAGCTGAAAGCTTTCCTGCGCTTGCGCTAAATAAAAACGCAGGCTATCTGGTTGCTCCCTTCCCAATGCTTCCTGGGCAAGCTGCATATACCGTAGCGCATTCGTACTGTCTGTAAACTCCTGCGCGGTTCCTTTAGTAAGCAAAAGGAAGGTAAGAACAACCGATAGTAATAATTTCAGCATTTGTAATAATATAATTTAAAAATTAAAGGTGTAAACTATGGATATTCAACCCAGAACGCTAGCAATGACATTACCATACCGCTCTTCAGCTGCATAATAAGCATTATTTAGTTTATAGGACTATCGTTTAAATATTGCAAATCAATAATTTGCAATATTTATCAATTGTTAGCTTCTCGTTACTAATTATAAAACTATGCTTCTCCGGGCTGTTGAGTTGGTTTTTGATTGCTCGTCACATCACGGTCGGTAATCATATTTTCTAAAACTTCTATTTGAACGTTGGAAGCCTCGCTATTATAAGGAATCGCCGCAACCTGTTCGGTTGAAGGAATCTCCGTACCTTCTACCAGCCACAATTCGCCATCATCATCAAAATCAAAATTGGCATCCGTTTGTTCTGGTTGTAATATTTTAGTATTCAATACATTCTTCTGATTATCAACCTGTAAAGCCGTTACTTGTGTCTGTGCGTCGCTGTTCAATTTTACATTAATGGTTTTGCGTACTGCTCCTTGTAAAGCTACCGCGTAGCGCTTGATCCGATCATTTTGATTTGTGAGTTCCATATTGTACTATTTTTAAGATAGATGAATAATGTAGAATAGCCTATAAATCAATGTTTTAATTTGAAATCATGATGATTTTTCAATGACTTACCGACGATTAATTATTTTAAAAACCATCTAATGATAATAATTTATGCGAAAGATAAAATAAAATTGAAAAATAATCAATTTCTTATCATGTTCAAGGGAATATTACTTTTCATGCTTGGATTATGAGGTAAAAGAAATGACTAAAAACAATTTGTAAATGATTTTGCAGGGTTATCATCAGACAACCTTCATTAGGAGGAATGTGTAAAGTTACGCTGTTTTTAACAAATATAACCTCCAAATTGCTTTAAACCAAATTTTGGCGGCAAAATGCTGTTTAATTCTGATAAAAATCGTGCAAATTTCTACTCAATCAGCACAAATGCCGACCAATAATAAGGATGGCTGAAATCCTCGGTACGAATCAGTTGAAGTTTAGCTTGGCGCAGTGGCGCGCTGAAGTTTTTGCTTTTACCATTCAGGTGCTCCTGATAAAACGATACCATCAAATCCGCCGTCGCCTGATCCTGCACTTTCCAAAGCGACACCATCAGATTATTCGCTCCGGCGTAAAAAAATGCGCGGGACAAACCCAGCAAACCTTCGCCGCTTGCTACTTTGCCCAAACCCGTTTCACACGCGGAAAGCACCACCAAATCTGCATTTAATTTCAAATTATACACTTCGCCGGAATATAAAATATGATCTTCCTGCTTCGTAGAATCAGGAAATAGTAATAAACCGGATAAATCCGGCTGTTCTTCATTAATAAAACCATGCGTTGCGATATGCAAGTATTTACTTTTTGTAATATTGCTGCGCTTGAGTTGATTTTCATTCGCATTTTTAAATAGAAACGAAGCTACTTTTTGCTTTTTTTGCTGAAATACTTCCGTAATCGCGCTTACTTCGTCGGCAGTGGCGGGCAAAGCAGAAATAAATTTCCCGTCTAAAGTCATGGTGCGGGTATTTTCGGTAGCCGCCAGCGGATTGCGCAAACCATTCGTAAAGTACCCAATTTCCTGAGGTTCAGCGAAAACCGGCGCAAAAGCCAATAAACCCTCGCCTTGATTGCTCAGTGCCGTAGTGGTCGTCCGTTCCTGATGATACAAAGATGCAGAAAGTGCATATTGTATTTCAAAATCATTAATTAAATAAGGAAGCGCCTGAAAATTAATAACCGCTCTGGGATTTACTTTTTTTGAGAGCAAGGCTTCAAAAGGCAATTTATTTAGCGTACCATCAGGAATAAGGATTAAAGCGTTAATATTTTTATTCAAAGTAAATGGAAATAACGATTTGTATAAATCATTAGCCAGGGCGACATAATCTTCATTAAGTTGACCGGTAATACTTTTGCGCAAGCCGACTTGCTGATCGTAAAAACGCTGCCCGATTGGCGAACGATGCACGGTAAATGCCGTTTTGGTAAAAACGAAACTGTATAACGTGGAGTCGCCGGTAAAATAGCTCACCAATGCTGTGTTTTCAGGCAAGGCAAACTGAACGGCGCGCACGCGAGGCACAGTTTGTTCGTATTTCAATTGATAATAAAAAGGGTAATCTTTTTCCAAATTTGTAATTAAAATTCGATACGCCTGCTGCGCAGTAAATAATTCATTTTGATATAAAATCCGCTCCAGGCTATCGGGCTGCTCCGCCAAAGCTTGTTTATAAAAATTAATATCCGATTGTAAGCGATTTTCCAACGTGATTAAAGAATCAGGAATGCCGGCAAACTGCTTTGCTTGATTCGCTGCCAGCGATTGCGCCAGTACATTGTTTTTACTTTTTTCTGAAAACTGAAAAGCTTCTTCCAGATAGCGCTGATCTCCAGTCGCTTCCGCTAATTGCAGACAATTTTCAATCGCTGCCTGCGACAACTCATAAAATTTTTCTGAGAGCCGAATTTTATCATCGGATGATAATAATTCATTGCGCACCAGCGTCAGGACAGAATCGGTCACTTCATATAAAAATTTAGCTTGTAATAATGCTGTTTGGTCACCTACCCTACCCCCTGCCCCCTGAAGGGGGGACCGCCGTAGGAGCCGTGCCTTATGCATCAAGGATGTTATAAAATAATCATATTTATAAAAACCATCAGGTGAAGGTGCTGCCCCTATTTCATCTGCTTGAAAATCAGCATGATTTGCAGCTAAAGCATTTTGCAGGTATTGTAAAGCTTCGTCGCGATTGCCTTCCGCTTCCGCGATTTGTGCCAAATTATTATACGTGTAAGCGAGTTTATAACTCTTTTTACCAAAAATATCCTGCTGGATAGCAAGGGCTTTTTGATTATAGGTTTTGGCTTCTGACAGGTTTTTTAGTTTAAAATGGACGTCGGCAATATTATTGCAAAGGTTCGCAAATCGTTCGCGCTGCTCGGCATCGTTTTCAATTAAAGGCACGATGCTTTGCAATTGAGTAAGTGCTTTATTATATTCTCCTTTTTCATAATAATTAACTCCCTGATTGTTCAATGCTGCGATTATTCGTGGATGATTAGATGCTAAGGTTTTTCTATAAAGCTCAATCGCTTTTTCTTGGAAATCAATTGCCTTCGAATAATCTTTTTGTTGCTTGCTAAGATTTCCCCAATTGGTATAAACGTTTGCAATATTTTGAGATTGATCACCAGATAATTGTTCATACTGTTGAATAGCTTGCTTATGATAAGAAGTTGATTCCTGATAGGCACCTTTGTTTTTGTACGTTACAGCCAAGTTATTGAAAATATCAGCTATGCGTGTTTCAAAACCTTTAGGATTGGACTGGAAAATGGCTAAAGCACGATCATAATACTGAATAGCATTGTTATATTCACCTTTATTATGATACAAACCGCCTATATTTAAAAGAATATTCGCAAGGCTAGGATCATCTTTTTTTAAAATTTCTTTTCTAATATTTAATCCCTCTACATAACAACTCAATGCTTTATTATATAGCCTCAAATCTTCGTAAGCAACGCCCATATTGTTTAGCACGCTTGCGACTTGAGTATGTTTAATACCCAATTGTTTTTTTCTGATAGCCAATGTCTTTTCATAGGCTGTTATGGCGTCAACAACCAATCCTTTTCTTCTATAGGAGAGTGCAAGTAAATTTAGGTGGTCTGCAAATGTCGTTGAGGTTGTATCTAGAAACGGCAGATTTATTCTTACATACGCTATACAAAGATCATAATTATTGAGAAATTGATATCCTCTTGCAATCTCATAATTTACATCAATCTGTTTTGCATATGCTTTGGTATTAGAAATTATATCTTTATCTGCTTCTACTAGTAGATGAATACCCTCCTCATAATATTTTGCAGTATAAAAATTTTTATTGGCTTCTAAAAATGACGAAATATAATTCTCAAAATCTTTATGTCGAATGTAAAATTGTCTGGCTTGCTCCAGATAAATAGTAGTGCTATCGAGCTTCTTTTCTGACTTTAAGTAAGCTAAAGCCATTTGCACATAATTTGAAGCATTGTTATCTGGTGATATAACATTTTGCGCCTGAATGGACGATATCAAACATAAAACCATAGAATAGCTCGATAGCAAATACTTAAACATTTTAAATTATTTTATTTTATTAAAATTCCTCTATCTTCACCACCGCATCCTCCTCCGGATCCCCAATCGCAAAGGTAAATTCATTCTCTCCGGTCTTTTGGCTGCCGATAAAAGCCGCAAACTGCAAGCCTCCTTGCGTGTATGGGAAATTACATACATTATTTGCGAATGTATTATTAATCGTGTCTGCCACCGCTAAAAGTTTACCGCCACCATCGAAGAAGTGAATCCACACGTTTTGTTCCAGTTCTTTGCGCTTTTCGGCATCGGCGTCAATCGTGAACGTAACGCCTGTATTGGTTTGGTTTTGCACTTGCCCTTGAAATACCGAATGATTGATGTTGAGCAGGAACGGCAGTGGGTTTTGTGGTGGATTCCATTCTCCCAAATAAAACATCGATTGGGTTGTGCCGGAGTAAGGCGCATAAGAAGGCGTGAAATTTCCTTGCACAAACTTAACCTGGAGTGCAGCGCCCGATGTGTCGTCAAAATCCTCACCCGTGCCTGCGCCTAAGCCCAGCCGGAAGTCATACAAAAGTTTATCGGTGCTTTTGGAAACTAAAGTTGGCAACAGCATGGCATAAAAATGAACCTTGCCAGTACTCTTGGTAAAATCGAAAGGGAAAGATTTTTGCTGCTTCCCAAGATAGCCGATGTAAGTAGTGTCTCCATTGTCAAATTGCTGGATGCAATACACCTGTACGTTGTCTTTGAGAATAGGTGCGGTAATGGTAACAACTTTGCGATTTTTGGCTACATAGACCGCCTGGCAAACTTCATTTGCGAGTTGAAGCGTCATAATGAATATGGTTTTTATGAAAAAATATTATTTAACGGTATAATTTCTCCTTGCTCACATGATGAATAGCATGTGAAGATAAAAGTCAGGTGATGTTGTATTTTCAGAATATATAAAAGAAAGTAAAAGTGAATGATTTACATAGTGGAAAGTTTTTTGTATCGAAATCGAAAGAATCATTACAAAGCTCCGTGCTTTTTATAAAATGAGTTGTTTCGATAAGGATACTACAAATGTATAAGCTTGCGAAATTTAAGCAAAATTTTCTCGTCTAAATGCCTAATTTAGCGATAAAAATTGTGGAAAACTCGATTAGTTACCAAACAATATAATTTCGTGCTTATAACAAGCAAATTACGTCTTACAGTCCACGCAACGGTATATTTTTGAATGTCAGTCGTATTTTTTTCTATTTCTGCCGAGCAATATTGTATTACTTTCCGCTTTTGTACTAATTTTAATTTTGTGAATTGCGAAAAGTGAATAATTTTCTAGGTATGACGGCAAAACGAAAAAAAGGATATAAAATCTGGCTACTGAGTGTATTGAATGGCATTTTTATGCTGTGTTTTTCCTTTTATTGGCTAAGTCTGCCTTATACTTTTGGCGATGAAGCGTTTTTGATCAAATGGTCGTCGCTCACAAAAAAATCACTTTTTGGTTTTGATGCTAAACCCAACCCGGAGGACATCCTTTTTGTAAATGTATCGGAAAACAAGACGACCATTGATACCAAGAATGAATTTGACGAAATCAGCCCTTACCATCGAAAAGTGATCACCGACCGGCAACAACTAGCGGAATTTTTCGCTTTGTTAAATCAATATAAATCTGATGTGCGCTTTGTAATCTGTGATGTGCTTTTTGAAGATACGACCCGCTACGATGCTGCACTGAAAAAAGAATTTGAAACGCTGGGCAATAAGTTACTGAGCGTGAGCCATATGACAAAATCCGGCAATTATGTGCGTCCGGTGATGGATATTTCTTATGCGCCGGCGACCTATAAGGCGACGGAAGGGATTTTTTTAAAATTTCCGTTATTGCTAAAGGATTCGCTGAAAACGCTGCCGCTCGTCATGTATGAACGCTTGAATGGCGCTACATTCCGCAAAAAAGGCGCATTTTATCTGCTCAACGGGCGTTTGAGTTTACCGGCGCCGATTGTGGATTTTAAAGTGAGAAACTCGGATTTTCGCGTTGGTAATGCTTTAGAAGAAGCGAACTTTATGCGAAATGAAATGGGAACCATCCTAGAGCTGAAAAATGACATGAGCGAGGAGGAAAAGCGGGCACTTTTTAAAGGAAAAATTATTATGATTGGTGATTTTCAATCGGATATGCACCGCACCCCCTTTGGGCAAATGCCTGGCTTGCTGCTCATTTACAACGCTTATTTGACGCTGGAAGCCAAGCAAAACTTGATATCTTTGGGATGGGTGTGCTTTATGTTCATTGCGTTTACTTTTGTCAGTTATCGCATTTTTTCGGATGTGCAAGTGAAAAAACCAGCTTGGTTGTACCGCATGTTTGAATCAAAGGTGGGACGCATGATTCTGAATTCCTTGGACGAGTTGGGCTTATTGGTCATCATTACTATTTTATCTTATTTTTTATTCAATATTCATATTAACATTCTCATTTTACTCATTTATTTAAAAATAATAGATTATTTATGGAATAAAGTAAGTTTACAAAAACCAAAATCCGCTGCGATAGAAGAAGCAGCAACGTCTTAATTATAAAAATAAATATTATGAGAACGCTATTTTTTGTATCACTCTTTGTGTGTCTGGTTGGCAGTCTTCAAGCTCAATACGTTGTAAAAAAAGTGCAGGGCAAGGTGTACACTAAAAACAAAGCTATTCAAATAAAGGATAAAATCAATCCAACGGATAGCTTGCGTTTTAGCTCCCTCAATGATTTTGTGTCCGTCCTCTTTCCTGGTAAAGGTTATTATATTTTAGCGCCTAAAAAAGAGAAGAAGAACAATGGCGAGTTCATCAGTGCATTGAAAGATGCGATAGTGCCACCCAATGAGTATTACGCTGCGGCAACGCGCTCCGGCGATGCCTTTGAATCCGCTACTTTTGAAGATCAATACGATATAAAAGCTTTTTTCAGAGACGAGCTATTTTTTATTGCGCCTGCAAAGTTTAAGGTTGCTGCTGCATCTTTTCCGTTGGATAGCGCCCATTTTTTTAACATACGTCATCATTTAAAAAATGGCTGGATCAATAAATCCTTGCCATATGCCGATCAAGCTTTTGAAATCAACGAAGCAGTGTTGCAAGTAAATGGTAAAACCTTGAATATTAGTGAAATAACATATTCTGAATTGTATTATGTAAATCTCAAAAGTGGCGAAGAGCAATATTTAGGTCGGTTTAAGTTACAATTTCCAGCTGTTTCAACTATCCAAGGCGAGCTAACGACGCTTCAAGAGGCGGTTGGACAAATGCCTGCCGAGCAATTCCTGCGCGAGTACGCAGTGCCTTATCTGTACTTTCAATATGGTAAGACGCAACGAGCTGCTATTGAACAACTCATTGCAGCCATTCAGCAGAAATAGGCGTAGCTTATTTTTGTAATGGCTTATGTCACTTCTCAAATTTACAATTGCCCTTACACATCCATTGTCGTTTAATATTAACCTTTTTTAACTTTATTTCAAGAGCGATTAACCTGCTTCTATCAAGGAGTGACCTATTTTTGAAGCAGTAAAAATGCTTAAAAACGACAATACAGTTATGAAAAAGGTCACTCGACTCTTATGCTTTTTCTTTTTTATCTCCATTGCTTTACAAGCACAGCGCTACGATCTGACAGGTACACTGGTGGCGGACGATAATTCCCTGCCTTTGGAAGCAGCTACCATTATGCTGTTGAGCGCGAAGGATTCCTCCCTGGTTAATTTCGGGCGTTCCGACGAAAAAGGTTTTTTTGAAATAAAAGGCATTAGCAACAAAGACGCTTATCTGCTGCGCATTACGTATGTAGGATACCAAACCTACGACCAACAAATTCTGGCGAGCGTAGCACAAAATCCTTACGATGTAGGCATTATCCGCTTGCAACAAGCCAGTCTGCTGCTCAACGAAGCTGTTGTCAAAGCCGAACACATTCCGGTGCAGATCAAGAAAGATACCATCGAGTTCAACGCTCAAGCTTTTCGCACCCAGGAAAATGACGATGTGGAGGCGCTTCTAAAAAAATTGCCAGGCGTAGAAGTAGGCAGCGACGGCAGTGTAACGGCACAGGGGCAAGATATACAACGCATTTTTGTGGATGGCAAAGAATTTTTTGGCAATGATCCTAAAATCGCTTTGAAAAACCTACCCGCCAAAGCCATTGACAAAGTGCAGGTGTTTGATAAAAAATCGGACCAAGCGACGTTTTCTGGCATTGACGATGGCGTACGCGAAAAAACATTGAATCTCACCTTGAAAAAAGACCATAAAAAAGGCTTGTTTGGCACTGCCAGTGCAGGCTACGGCAGCGACGAGCGCTACGAAGGCAGACTGAGCATCAATCGCTTCCGCGAAGACGAACAACTGTCCATTATTGGTATGGGCAACAACGTGAATCGCCAGGGCTTCTCCGTTCAAGATTACATGAGCTTCTCAGGCATGACCCGCAACATGGGCAGAGGTGGCGCGGTGCGTATTCAAATTAATGGCAACGACAGCGATTTGCCACTCGATTTTGGTAACAACAACAACGGCTTTACGACTACCTGGGCGGGCGGTCTGAATTTTGGAAACTCCTTCAATCAGAAAAAAACGGAGGTGACAGGCAGTTATTTCTTCAATCGTGCAGATCGCTTCGTGGAAAGCGACCGATTGACACAAAATTTTCTAGCGAATGGCACTTTCACAGAAAATAAAAATTCGGAAGGCAGCAATTTAAACACCTCGCACCGACTCAATGTGGTGTTGGATCATAAAATAGACTCGCTCAATTCTCTAAAATTCACCACTCGACTGGGCTACAGCGAAAGCGACCGAAACTCCAACTCCTTTGCACAGTCGCTGAACGGCGATAATGTGCTGCAAAATGAAAGCACCAATCGCAATGTTTCTGCCGGGGATGGTACGAACTTGAACAGTGAACTGATTTGGCGGCATCGTTTTAACAAAAAAGGACGCACCTTGAGCACTACCTTCACCCTGGGCTTGAACGATAGTGAACGCAACGGCGAACTGGAAGCGATCAACCGCTTTTTTGCAGGCGCTACTACCCGCGTGGATTCGATCATGCAAACCAATTTGCAGGATAACAACACCTTCAACTACGGCGCCAACACCTCTTACACCGAGCCGCTCGGCAAGCGTAAATACCTGGAATTTAATTATGCTTTTAACCAGAATAACAACGACCAGAACCGCGAAGTGTATGACATCAACAACGGCGAACGCTTTTTTAACAATACCCTGAGCAATCAGTTTGACAATACGTACACCTACCACCGCGGCGGTACAAATTTTAAAATCAATAAGACCGACTGGAATTTCAACCTGGGTATGCAATTGCAGCAGACCGAACTGGACGGCAAATTAATATTGCAAAATGTGAACATCCGACGTTCCTTTACCAATGTACTACCTAACATTCGTTTCAATAAGGAGTTTACTTCTACCAAAAACATCCGCCTTGATTATGAAACCAGCGTCAATGAACCTAGCATTGACCAGCTTTCACCAGTGATTGACAACAGCGATCCGCTCAACATTTCCGCTGGTAATCCGAACTTGCGCCCTGAGTACGCGCACCGCATCAATGCCAATTATGCGACCTTTAATCCGGGTACTTTCCGCAATTTCTTTGCAAATCTGAGCTTCACGTATTCACAAAACCGCATTCAATATGCTCAAACGGTGGATGATAATCTGGTGCGCACCACGCAACCCATCAATGTGGACAAAGATTATCAGCTAAATGGCTTTTTTAATGTGGGTTTCCCCATCAAACGTCCTTATTTGTCTATGAATTTGAATACCAACACGACCTGGACGCGTGGTTACAATTTTATCAATCAAGCAGAAAACCAGACAGATCGGCTCATTGCCAACACGGGTGTGCGATTCATCATTCGATATAAAGAATTGTTGGAAATGTTTATCACAGCGAACATCAGTTACAATCAAACGCATTACACTTTACAAGAATCACTCAATCAGGACTTTTTGAACCAAACCTACGGCACCGAATTCAACCTGAACTTACCTGGCGGCTTGTTGATTGCCTCTTCTTTGAATTATCAAATTTACAATAGCATCAACGGATCGGGCGAAGACCAGGAAGTGCCCATCTGGAATGCCTCGGTATCCAAATTTGTGATGCTGCGTCGAGGGGAAATCAAGTTCTCAGCCAACGATATACTCAATCGCAACATCGGTATCAATCGCACGGCGGATGTCAATTACCTGCGCCAAGAGCGGATTTATTCATTAGCCCAATATTTTATGATGAGTTTTACGTATTCGCTTACGCCAATTCCTGCTCGCGGACCCGGCGGAATGATGCGGATCATGCGCTAAAAAATACAAGGTTTGCGCCGCGGCTCGTATATTTGTCCGAACAGTATTTTTCAAAATAAACAAAAATATATGAGACCGACAATGCTTTTGATACTGGCACTCGCCGCGCTTTCTTGTTCTCCGTCTAAACAAATGAACAACAGCAAAGATGCGGTGCGCTTGTTCGATGGTAAAACCTTCAACGGCTGGCATGGTTTTAACAAAACGGGTGCTATTACGAACTGGATGATTGAAGACGGCGCCCTGGTGTGCCTTGGTGCTGCAGCGGACGCACATGGCGGCGATATTGTGACAGACAAAGAATACGAAAATTTTGAATTCAGCTGGGAATGGAAAGTAACACCCGGTGCCAACAGTGGCGTCATGTACCACGTGGTTGAAGCTCCAAAGTACCAGGCACCTTATGAAACGGGTCCTGAGTATCAAATGATTGACGATATTGGCTTTCCGCAGGCGCTCGAAAAATGGCAAAAGACTGCCGCTGACTACGCGATGTACACCGCTAACGACAAAAAGAAAGTGATGCCCGTAGGACAGTGGAACGCTAGTAAAATTGTCTTCAACAAAGGACACGTCGAGCACTGGCTCAATGGTGCCAAAGTGGTTGAATTCACTGCCTGGAGCGACGACTGGTACAAACGCAAAACCGAAGGTAAGTGGAAAGACTACGCTGACTATGGTACTGCCAAAAAAGGACGCATCGCACTCCAGGATCATGGGAATAAGGTCTATTTTCGCAATTTGATGATTCGCGAACTTTAAAACATTGCAACCGAAGTCTTCCCAGATTGTTGTTGGCGTGCTCTTTTGAGCTATTGCGCTGCTCCGGACGCTGGAGTAGTAGAAAAATCAAAAATAAAATCAGGTTAAAGGCATTAAAACCCAGCCTAATCAGGCAGGATAGAATACCAATAAAACGTCCTGACCGATTTGCCTGGATTGATTAACCAATCTACCGTTTTGGTAATTTTATTGAATGCCTTTAACCTGAATATGTGATAAACTGCATTCCAACATTCCAGTATTCCCCTGATCCTCCCCTTCAGGATAACTATTGTTTCGACTATCTATCAAGCACTTCTACGCTTCAACGCTGCCCTTTTTACCATCTCAACTTTTCCTAACAATGCTTTTGATGTACCTATTTGCATCTTTCTTGATGTGCTACACATCTTCGTTGATATTTTTTGCTTCAAGCGAGATGCAATATGCTTCAAGTCTGATCTTTTCTTATATCTTCGTAGTTGTGTATAACATCTTACCAGATGTATTTTTATTCAGCTTTGATATAAAATTAATCAAGCTAGATAGCATATAACAACTACTTTGATGCGTCGTACATCAAGCCAGATCATTAATACTTCTACGCTGATATTTCAGCCATCAAACTTGATGTTTTTAGCAAGATTATTTATCTGTCTTCCTTTTAACAAAAAATAACAAGAATCAACCTGATGAATAGAGGGAGCATCTCCAGACAACTTATTAAGATCAAGCATGATACTTTTATCTTCAAGGATGACCTGCTCGCTGTTGAAGAACCTCTGGAAATTCAACTTGCTTATGGCAAAAGCTCAGGGCGTATGCGCAAAAGCCTGGCAGTGACGATGCGCACGCCCGGCAATGATTTTGAACTGGCGTTGGGATTTTTATTAAGCGAAGGAATTATTACCCATATCATGGATGTAATACAAATGCGCTTTGTAGCGGATCAATTGGAAGAAACGGCGCAGGAGAACAGTCTTTTGGTGGATTTACATCCCGATTTACATTTCGATATCAATCAACTCAACCGGCATTTTTATACAAGTTCGAGTTGTGGCATTTGTGGCAAGGCTTCCATTGAAATGGTGCAGGTCACTTGTCCCTATCTCTTACCTAAAAATGAGCCAACGATTGCGACAGAACTGCTTTTTTCGCTTCCGCAAAAACTCGATCAGCAGCAGACATTATTTGCGCAGACCGGCGGCATCCACGCGGCGGCTTTGTTCGATTTGAATGGCAATTTGCAATTGCTTCGGGAAGACGTCGGGCGGCACAATGCACTCGACAAACTCCTCGGTGCTGCTTTGAAAGCTGGAAAAGTGCCTTTGAGTCATTTTATTATTTTGGTGAGTGGTCGGGCTGGTTTTGAATTGGTACAAAAGTCGCTGATGGCGGGTGCGCCGATTTTGGCGGCGGTAGGGGCGGCTTCGAGTCTTGCAGTAGAATTGGCGGAAACGCATGGCATGACGCTGGTGGGTTTTTTGAGAGGGGAAAAGGCAAATGTGTATAGCGGAGCAGCGCGGATCGTTGCAGGCAATTATTAACCATGGCGCGGATTTTTTTAACCACCTTAGACACCTCAGCCCACCTTAGTTTGTGACTTCTTTTGACAACTTGCGTCATAAAGGAAAATGAATTTATACTTTTCATAATGGAACATCCTCTTACCAGAAGTCACGTTAATAAAATCATTTACCAAATTGTAGGGTGTGCGATAGAAGTACACCGAAGGCTGGGTCCTGGTCTTTTAGAAAAAATCTATGAAAAATGCCTGAAGCTTGAACTGGAACAAAATGGCTTGCAAGTTGCGCAGCAGCAAGCAATTGCGGTTGATTACAAAGGCGTTTTGTTGGATGTAAATTTGCGATGTGATTTATTGGTGGAAGATTTAGTAGTCGTAGAAGTGAAAGCCGTTGATACGATTCATCCCATTTTTGATGCTCAATTGCTGACTTACTTGAAGTTACTTCAAAAACCAAAGGGATTGCTACTCAATTTTAATTGTACCAATTTGGTAAAAGAAGGTCAAAAAACAATGGTTACGCCTCTGTTTGGTCGCTTGCCTGATTAGTGAAAAAATTAAGGTGTCCTCAGGTGCCTAAGGTGGTTAATAAAAAAATTCTAAGTGGTAAATACTTGCTCATAAGGCGCTAGCCATCGCGTTCGCATAGTGGCTAATTCTTTTTCATCTGTTTTTCTTACCAAACGATGCATAAAAGTCTGATTATCAATTTCCTGTAATTCCGACTGAATCGGCTCTTTCCATAGCGCTTCCATTTTAAAAATGATGTCCAGTTCTTTCAAATAGCCTGTTTGTAGCATATGATCTTCCGCGGTTTCCAGCATCCATTGCATATACAAAGTATTGTTCAGGTGCATGTTAAAATCCAGATCGTGCCAGTTGACTTCATATTGTTTGTGGCGGTTCACGTGTTCAAACTTGGGTAGCTTCTCGCTGGGAATTGGCAGACAATCTTCCGTTTTAGGCATCCGGTCATTAAACGTCAAAATAAAATCAGGAATGCGGGTCATTTTTCGAGTCTGGGTATCCATGAGCAACCAGGTGGAGGAAGCGTGCGCAATCGGTTGATTATCAGCGTCAAAAACGCGGTAATCCCGATGTGTAAAGAATTTTTCAAAACCCCTGGGATAGGTGAGAATGCGGATGCGTTCGTTTAGATGCGGCAGGTGATGAATGTGAAGGTTCAGGCGCGTCAGTACCCATGAGATGCCATGCGGTTCCAAATCCCAAACGGACAATTTTAGCCGAATGACATTTTGCATGGCAGCTTCGTGCATGAGGCGCACCAAGGCAGCAGGCGTCGCTTTTTTCCGATTGTCAATTTCATAGGCACGCACCGAGAAGGTTTCTTCATAGCCGAGCGGGTATTTTTCTAAAAAAGCGTCCATGTTTAATTCCATTTTGACCGGGAACTATTCTTTATTTGCTTTGGTTGCAACGTTTTGCAAAGCGCTTCCCTCATTTTTACTAAGCACAGCAAAAAAACAAAATTTTTTTTTCAAAATCCCTTTTGTAATTGTCAGAAAAACCTATACCTTTGCAATCGCTTTTGAAAAAGGCAGAATTTTTTATTGTGTAAAAGAACGAAAAAGTTTAATCAAAAAAACATATGCCTACTATTAATCAGTTGGTGCGCAAAGGTAGAGAAAAAGTAGAGGTAAAGAGCAAGTCTCGTGCGCTCGACGCATGCCCGCAGAAGCGTGGCGTGTGTACGCGTGTATATACGACGACGCCAAAGAAACCAAACTCTGCGTTGCGCAAAGTGGCGAAAG
Organism: uncultured Saprospiraceae bacterium; assembly: GCA_964517145.1. Taxonomy (GTDB): domain Bacteria; phylum Bacteroidota; class Bacteroidia; order Chitinophagales; family Saprospiraceae; genus JADJNW01. Next base: position 38,781 of record CAZFBN010000001.1, on the reverse strand, counting down.
TACGTTTGACGAATCAAATTGAAGTAATCGCGTATATTCCTGGCGAAGGTCACAATTTGCAAGAGCACTCCATCGTGCTGGTGCGTGGCGGTCGTGTGAAGGATTTACCGGGGGTACGTTACACCATCGTGCGCGGTGCATTGGATACACAAGGCGTAAACAATCGTAAGAAGAGTCGTTCTAAATACGGCAGTAAGCGTCCAAAATCTTAAAAAATGCGTTCATGTCGGTGTGTTTCTGTATTCCTTTGCGAACACACGAACACTTGAACACACGAACACGATAAAAAATGAGAAAAAGAAAACCAAAAGTTCGAATTATACTGGCTGACCCACGTTACAATGATCCAATGGTAACGCAGTTTGTCAACAACTTGATGTGGGAAGGCAAAAAGAGTACAGCTTTTCATATTTTTTATGAAGCGATGGATTTGGTAAAAGACCGTACCAAGCAGGAGGAACACGGCATTTGGAAAAAGGCTTTAAATAATGTAATGCCGCAAGTGGAAGTGCGCAGCCGTCGTATCGGGGGTGCAACATTCCAGATTCCAACTGAAATTCGCGCTAAGCGCAAAGTTTCTATTGGTATGAAGTGGCTGATTCGTTTTGCTCGCGCTCGTAGTGGCAAGGGTATGGCGGATAAATTGGCAGCAGAAATCATTGCAGCAAGCAAGGGTGAAGGTGCCGCTGTAAAACGGAAGGAAGATATGCACAAAATGGCTGAAGCCAACCGTGCATTCGCGCATTTCCGGGCTTAATGAGCTTCCGACGATAGATGAAGGGCTACAAACAGTATTAGGATATAAACACCTGAAATCTAACGTCAAAGTCAAAATTAAAACCATTAGATAAGCTAAGCTATGGCTAAGGACTTAAAATTCACTAGAAATATTGGTATTACTGCGCACATTGATGCCGGTAAGACCACGACGACGGAGCGTATTTTGTACTATACGGGTGTGTCGCATAAGATTGGCGAAGTACACGAAGGTGCAGCTACGATGGACTGGATGGAGCAGGAGCAAGAGCGTGGTATCACGATTACCTCTGCTGCTACCAAGTGTGCATGGCAAATTGGAGATCAACCGTATGATTTTAACATCATTGATACTCCAGGACACGTGGATTTCACTGTGGAAGTGAACCGTTCGCTGCGCGTGTTGGATGGTCTGGTGTTTTTGTTCAGTGCCGTAGATGGTGTTGAACCCCAATCGGAAACTAACTGGCGTCTGGCGGATGGCTACAAAGTGCCGCGGATTGCTTTTGTTAATAAAATGGATCGCGTGGGTGCTGACTTCTTCAACGTTATCAACGATATGAAGATAAAGTTGGGTTCCAATGCATTGGCAATGCAAGTGCCTATCGGTGCAGAAGATCATTTTAAAGGGGTGGTGGATCTTGTAATGAACAAGGCAATTATTTGGAATGAGCATGATATGGGAATGACTTATAATGAAATTCCTATTCCAGACGATTTGCAAGAGCAAGTGGATGAGCACCGAGCGAAATTGGTGGAAGCGGTAGCAGAGTACGACGATCATTTGATGGAAAAATTCTTTGATGATCCAGATTCGATTACAGTAGAAGAAATTCGCGCTGCTATTCGCAAGGCAACTATCGATATGGCGATCACGCCGGTATTCTGTGGTTCTGCTTTCAAAAATAAAGGCGTACAGGCTGCATTGGATGCGGTTTGCTACTACTTGCCAGCTCCGATTGATATTGAAGCGGTGAAAGGTACGAATCCGAAAAACGATCAGGAAGTATCGCGTCGTCCAACAGTAGATGATCCATTTACAGCATTGGCGTTCAAAATTGCTACCGATCCGTTCGTAGGTCGCTTGTGCTTCATCCGGGTTTACTCCGGTAGCTTGGATGCTGGTTCTTATGTTCAGAATACGCGTTCTGACAGCAAAGAGCGTATCTCTCGTTTGTATCAAATGCACGCGAACAAGCAAAATCCGATTGAGCGCGTAGAAGCGGGGGATATTGCGGCTGCCGTTGGTTTCAAGGACATCCGCACGGGTGACACGCTGTGCGATCCGGCACATCCGATTGTGTTGGAAAGTATGGTGTTCCCAGAGCCGGTTATCAGCTTGGCAATCGAGCCAAAATCACAGAAAGATTTGGACAAGTTGGGTACAGGTTTGTCAAAATTGGCAGAAGAAGACCCGACTTTCAAAGTAAGTTATAACGAAGATACTAACCAGACCATCATCGCTGGTATGGGTGAGTTGCACTTGGAAATTATCGTGGATCGTCTGCGCCGAGAGTTTGGTGTAGAATGTAACCAGGGCGCGCCACAGGTAAACTATAAAGAAGCGTTGACAAAGACCGTTTCTCACCGCGAGAAACTGAAGAAACAAACGGGTGGTTCTGGTTTGTTCGCCGATATGGAATTTGAATTGGGTCCTGCCGATGAAGAATTCCTGGAAAGTGAAGATTTCAAAAGCGGCAAGAAGAAACTACAGTTTGTTTGGGGGATCGTTGGTGGTTCCATTGATAAAAACTACATGAAGCCTATCAATGACGGTTTCAATGCTATGATGAATAATGGTGTACTGGCTGGCTTTGGCATTGATTCGATGCGCGTTCGGGTATATGATGGCTCGATGCACGCGGTGGACTCTAAGCCAATTGCATTTGAATTGTGCGCCAAAGAAGGCTTCAAAGTTGCTGCGAAAATGGCGGATCCAGTGTTAATGGAGCCAATCATGAAATTGGAAGTAGTAACACCAGAAGAATATGTAGGTTCGGTGATCGGTGACTTAAACCGTCGCAGAGGTATGCCAAAGGGACAGGAAGGTCGCCCAGGTGGTGCTGTTGCTATCCAGGCGGAGGTTCCACTGTCCGAAATGTTTGGATATGTGACCCAATTGCGTACCATCACTTCTGGTCGTGCGAGTTCCTCGATGGAGTTCTCTCACTACTCGCCAGCGCCAGCAGGTATTGCAAAAGAAGTCATTGAAAAGTCAAAAGGTACAGTGAAAGTATAAGTTGATTTAATTATTTTTTATTTGACGTTTGAAGCCTTCTTGTGTTTTGAACGTCAAATAAAAATCTCGAATAAAGAATATTTTTAATAACAAGGCATGAATCAGAAGATTAGAATCAAGCTCCGCTCTTACGATCACAACTTAGTGGACAAGTCCACAGAAAAGATCGTTAAGACCGTTCGCGCGAGCGGTGCGGTGGTCGCTGGACCGATTCCGCTGCCCACTGAGAAGAAAGTGTTTACGGTGCTCCGTTCTCCGCACGTCAACAAAAAATCTCGGGAGCAGTTCCAGTTGCGTACCCACAAGCGCCTCATTGAGATTTTTACACCCACCCAGAAGACGGTAGATGCCCTATCGAAACTGGAATTGCCGAGTGGCGTGGATATTCAGGTGAAATTGACCTAGTCGGAGTTGACAATCAATTCTTAGGCATTTAAGTTTTATTTGCCATCGATTGGTCACTTCCTACAACATTTTAGAAAAAGGTTATTGGGAATCATGTAAGCTGACATAGACTCGGCTCTGGAATCGTCTCCCCTGTGAGATGGCTCTGTGCCAGTCACAACCGTTTACTGAATATCCCATCATCTAAAAATATAAAAACGGATGAACGGATTTATCGGAACAAAAATTGGCATGACCAGCATTTACGACAGTAAAGGTCGTAACGTCGCTTGCACAGTCGTTGAAGCCGGTCCTTGTGTGGTGACACAAGTGAAAGATGAAGAAACCGATGGTTATACGGCGCTTCAATTTGCATTTGGCGAGGCAAAAGCCAAAAATACTCCCAAACCTCTCCTAGGGCATTTTCAAAAAGCTGGCACAGGTGCCAAAAAGAAAGTAGCGGAGTTCAGAGATTTTGACGCAGTGCAAAAAAATCTGGGCGATATTGTAAAAGTAGAGGAAATTTTTGCGGAAGGCGATATCGTACATGCGATTGGCACTTCAAAAGGTAAAGGTTTTCAAGGTGTTGTAAAACGCCATGGCTTTAGTGGTGTAGGGATGCAGACACACGGTCAGCACAACCGTTTGCGTGCGCCGGGTTCGGTTGGTGCGTCTTCTTTCCCTTCCAAGGTGGTCAAAGGTTTGCGCATGGCTGGTCGCGATGGCGGCTCACGCGTAAAGGTGAAAAACCTGGAAGTGGTAAAGATTTTACCAGATCGCAATTTGATTTTGATAAAAGGTGCAATCCCTGGTCATAAGGGTTCCACCATTATTTTGGAAAAGAAACCTAAGTAAATGTAAAATGTAGAACCGACCTTGTAAAATTCAATATTTGCAAAGTACGGAATTACATTTCAAATTCATAGACCATGACAGTGGACGTTTTAAATATCCAGGGCGAAAAAACCGGTAGAACTGTTGAATTACCGGATCACATTTTCGGTATTGAACCGAATGACCACGCCGTATATCTGTCTGTAAAACAATACCTTGCGAATCAGCGCCAAGGTACGCACAAGTCAAAGGAACGCAGCGAGATTTCTGGTTCTACGCGCAAACTGCACCGGCAGAAAGGCACAGGTGGCTCGCGTAAGGGCGATATCAACAACCCCTTGTACCCAGGCGGTGGTCGAGTGTTTGGTCCAAAGCCACGCGATTACAGCCAGAAATTAAATAAGAAAGTAAAAACATTGGCTAGAAAATCTGCACTCTCCAGCAAAGCAAACGGCGGTGCCATTGTTGTGTTGGAAGATTTTTCTTTTGAAGCGCCTAAGACCAAAGCTTTTTACGACATTTTGAAAGCGTTGCAATTGCACGAAAAGAAGACCTTGTTTGTAACGGCTGATTACGAAAAAGAAGTATTGCTGTCGGCTCGTAATTTACCTAGAACGATTCTATTACAGGCTGCTGATTTGAATACGTATCAAATTTTACATGCCAATACGCTGATTTTGTCGGAAAGCTCTATTGAAAAAATTAAGGAAACACTTGCATAAGCAAGTTTCAACTCGTTGAACGATGGTAAAGACAATTTTGATAAAACCGGTTATTACAGAAAAGGCGGATCGTCTTACGGATCGGTTGAAGCAATACACTTTTATCGTGGCTCGGGATGCCAATAAAATTGAAATTCAAAAAGCGGTAGAAACGCGCTTTAATGTAGCTGTAGAATCTGTAAATACATTGATTTTACCGGCAAAAGCCAAAAACCGCTTGACGCGTACCGGTTATTTGCGCGGTTTCAAGCCTGCTTACAAGAAGGCAGTTGTCACCCTGGCAGAAGGTGAAGAAATTGATTTCTTCGGCGATATTTAATATTCAGGCAATAGCCCTTAGACGCGATTATAGTTTAAAAACGTCTTGCTAAAGTCTTAATCACAGAAATTATTACCGCAATGGCAGTAAAAAAATATAACCCGACATCTCCGGGTACTCGTTTTAGAATCGGTAATGCGTACACCGAAGTTACAACGGATACGCCTGAAAAAAGCTTGTTAGAGCCTGTTAAAAGAACCGGCGGACGCAATAGTTCTGGACGTCGTACCATGCGTCAGATTGGCGGTGGCCATAAGCGTCGGTATCGGGTCATCGATTTTAAACGCGATAAAGACGGGATCAACGCAACAGTGCAAACCATTGAATATGATCCGAATAGAACTTCTTACATTGCGTTGGTAGAATATGCCGATGGCGAAAAGCGCTACATACTTGCGCCCAATGGCTTGAAAGTTGGGGCTACCATCGTCTCTGGCGAAGGAGCTGCTCCAAACGTAGGCAATACGTTGTTCTTGCGCGAAGTGCCGCTGGGTGCCAATATTTTTGCTATCGAAATGCAGCCGGGTAGAGGTGCTGCGTTGGCAAGAAGTGCTGGTAACTACGCCACTTTGACCGGTCGGGAAGGTAAGTATGCCATTATAAAATTGCCTTCTGGTGAAGTGCGTCGTGTACTGTTGACTTGCAAAGCAACGATGGGCGTGGCATCTAACCCTGACCATGGTTTGCAAACACTTGGCAAAGCAGGTAGAAAACGCTGGTTGGGCAAGCGCCCACACGTGCGTGGTGTGGCGATGAACCCGGTCGATCACCCCATGGGTGGTGGCGAGGGTCGCGCTTCTGGTGGTCACCCGATTTCTCGCACGGGTGTTTATGCAAAAGGTAAGAAGACGCGCAACCCGAACAAGGCATCGAATAAGCAGATTATTTCGAGAAGAAAGAATAAAAATCTTCAATAATAAAGGATTGCAAAAATTGTAAGCAATGCCAAGATCAATTAAGAAGGGACCTTATGTGTTCCATAAGTTATACGAAAAAGTGCTCAAATCAAAAGAGTCGAATCGCAAACAGGTGATTAAAACCTGGTCGCGTGCTTCGATGATTATCCCTGACATGGTAGGTGAAACCATCGCGGTACACAATGGCAAAACCTTTGTTCCGGTGTTTGTTACTGAAAACATGGTGGGGCATAAGCTCGGCGAATTCGCACCGACTCGCAACTTTAAAGGGCACGCTGGTAATAGAAAGAAATAATAATTTGATTATCAATTCCGGTTGTAGCTTTAGGTTTCTTAAAATAAAAAGCTGACAACTTCAATTGAATGATAAATGGAAGCAGTAGCTAAATTAAAAAATTGTCCGATCTCGGCGCGCAAAATGCGTCTGGTGGTAGATAATATTCGTGGGAAACGGGTTGCAGATGCATTGGATATTCTGCGCTACTCTAAGCGGGAATCAACCGTTTGGCTTGAAAAACTCGTGCGCTCGGCAATTGCCAACTGGGAGAATAAAATTGACAATGCAGAGCGTGCAGATGACTATGATCTGTACATTAAAACTGCATTTTCTAACGAAGCTGGCATGTTGAAGCGTGTACGCCCTGCACCGCACGGTAGAGCGCATCGCATTCGCAAGCGCAGCAACCACGTAACGATTGTTGTTACCAATCGGATTCCGCTACCAAATGAAATGCAGGAAAACCAAGCAGAGGTTGTGGAAGAAGAAACAGCTGCTGAAGAATAAGTTAAAATCAGAAATGTGGGATGTGAAATCTGAAAATTCCTAATGGTCGTTTCACATTTCATATCTCAAATTTGAATAAAAGATATGGGTCAAAAGACAAATCCAATAGGCAATCGTTTAGGGATCATCCGTGGCTGGGATTCCAACTGGTTTGGTGGCAAACCACGCGACTATGCTCAAAAAGTAGTGGAAGATGAAAACATCCGCACTTATCTGAATGCGCGTATTCAAAAAGGTGGGATTGCTCGCATCGTGATTGAGCGAACGCTCAAGCGCATTACGGTGACGATTCATACTTCTCGCCCTGGTATCATCATTGGTAAAGGCGGACAGGAAGTAGATCGGATCCGTGAGGAATTGAAAAAGCTGACGGGTAAAGATGTTCAAATCAACATCATTGAAATCCGAAAGCCAGAAATGGATGCAAATATTGTAGGGGAGACCATTGCCAAGCAAATTGAAGCACGTATCAACTATCGCCGTGCTATCAAAATGGCAATTCAATCCACGATGCGCACCGGTGCGGAAGGTATTAAAGTGCGTATCTCTGGTCGCTTAGCTGGATCAGATATGGCGCGGACTGAAGAATATAAAGAAGGTAGAACACCGCTGCATACTTTCCGTGCAGACATTGACTATACTTTGAAAGAAGCTCAAACCGTTTACGGCAAGATCGGCATCAAAGTTTGGTTGTGCAAAGGCGAAGTGCTTGGTAAGCGCGATCTTTCTCCAAACATTGGCGTATCGGCGAAACCTGGCGGTGGAAGAGGCGGTGATGGTGGCGAAGGCAGAGGCGAAAGAGGAGATCGTAGAGGCGGCGGTGATCGTTGAGATGGCAGAGGCGGCGGTGGCGGCGATAGAGGCGACCGTAGAGGTGGCAACAACCGTGGCGGTGGCGGCGGTGGTGGAAATAGAGGCGGTGGCGGCGGCAACCGTGGTGGCGGTGGCGGAAATAGAGGCGGCGGCGGTGGAAACCGTGGCGGCGGCGGAAGAAATTAATAAATAAAGTAGAATATTTTCAAAAATCACTGTATCTTTGCCGGGCTTTTTTGGAACGTATTGAATTATGGCGACGAACATTGATTTTTAACGGTCAAATTGTCAAGAAATGTTACAGCCGAAAAGGACTAAATATCGCAAGCAGCAAAAAGGTAGAAACAAAGGGCTTGCTTACAAAGGTACTACCATTTCATTTGGGTCTTTTGCTTTGAAGGCACTAACAACTGGTCGTGTTACCAACCGTCAGATTGAATCGGCGCGTATTGCGATGACTCGTTACATGAAACGGGAAGGCAAGGTATGGATTCGCATATTCCCTGATAAACCAATCACCGCTAAGCCACAGGAAGTGCGGATGGGTAAAGGTAAGGGTTCGTTGGATCATTACGTTGCTGAAATTCAACCAGGGCGCATCATGTTTGAGATTGACGGAGTATCGTATGAAACTGCCTTTGAAGCATTGCGTTTGGCTGCTCAAAAATTGCCGGTTTTAACTAAAACGATTACACGCGTAGATTACGCTGAATAAATTTTTAGACCTTGGATATTAGGCACCAGACTTTAGATTCCAAATTGAACGATTATAAAGTCTTTCGTCTAACGTCTGAAATCTAGTAATAAAAAATGGCATCGAAGAAATATTTGGAATTGCGAGAATTTTCGGAAGAAGATTTGGCAGCTGAGCTTCAACAAAGAGAATTGGAGTATCAAAAGCTTCAATTTGATCACACAATCAAGGGTTTAGAAAATCCTTTGTTGCTGCGCGAATCCCGCCGCGATATTGCACGTTTGAAAACGGAAATGCGCCGTCGTGAAGTGGAAACAATGGATAAAGAAGCATTAAGAAACCGCTCAAAAATTCGGGCTAGAAGACGCCTAGAAAAATAAGTGCGTAAGCATCAGCATAGCTGGCGCTTGCAAACAACCAAGAAAAAAGTTATAAAATGGAAGTGGTTGAAAGAAAAATTAGAAAACAAAGAACGGGAGTAGTAGTTAGCAACAAAATGGATAAGACCATTTCTGTGGCTGTAGAAAGAAAGCTGCGTCACCCGATATATGGAAAATTTGTAAAAAAGACAAAAAAATTCATGGCGCACGACGAAAATAATGATTGCAATATCGGCGATTTGGTGCGTATTATGGAAACCCGTCCGCTCAGCAAAAATAAGCGCTGGCGTTTGGTAGAAGTTATTGAAAGAGCAAAATAATTAGAGATGTGCTCCGTAAGGAGTCCCTTCGGGGAAAAGTTGAAATTCGAGATTTGAAATTTCAAACCTACAAGGCTCACATTTCATATTTCAATTTCACATTTAAAAGTATAAAGCCATGATTCAGCAAGAGAGCAGACTCAAAGTAGCAGATAATAGCGGTGCCAAGGAAGTGCTTTGCATTCGCGTACTCGGCGGTTCTAAGCGTAGATACGCTTCAGTGGGCGATAAAATTGTGGTATCTGTAAAAGATGCTTCTCCAGGTGGTATCAAAAAAGGTGCCGTATCAAAAGCAGTCGTGGTGAGAACCAAAAAGGAAATTCGCCGCAAAGACGGTTCTTATATTCGCTTTGATGACAATGCGGTCGTATTACTTAACAACCAGGATGAACCCAGGGGTACGCGTATTTTTGGTCCCGTAGCTCGTGAGTTGCGCGATAAAGACTACATGCGGATTATTTCTCTGGCACCTGAAGTATTATAATTAAAATATTGATTGCCGAACCATTCGGAAAATTATAAAAGATGGCAACCAAGCAACCTAAAGTATCGGATCAAAAGCGTTTTGCTCCGAAGCTAAAAATTAAAAAAGGCGACCGCGTAGTGGTAATCGCAGGTGCCTATAAAGATTTGGAAAAAGTGCATGAAGTGTTGGAAATTCTTCCACACGAAAACCGGGCTATTGTGGACCAGGTAAATATTGCTAAAAAGCATTCTAAACCTACACAAAACAACCCTGGCGGTATTAATGATAAACCAATGCCTATTCACATTTCCAACTTGATGTTGGTTGACCCTAAAACGGGCGAACCTACCCGCGTTGGTCGCAAGGAGGTAAATGGAAAAATGGAGCGTTATTCTAAAAAATCTGGTGAAATTATACAGTAATGAAATACATACCCAGACTCAAGGAGAAATACATTAAGGAAGTTGTGCCTGCACTAATGGAACAGTTTCAATATCAAACGATTATGCAGGTTCCGAAAATAGAAAAAATTTGCATTAACCAGGGGATTGGTGCTGCAACGCAGGATAAAAAATTGGTGGACAATGCTTTAGCGGAGCTAACCTTGATTGCAGGGCAGAAAGCAGTACCAACCAAAGCAAGAAATTCGATTTCTAACTTCAAACTGCGGGAAGGAATGCCGATTGGTGCTCGGGTTACGCTGCGGAATGAGCGCATGTTTGAATTCATGGATCGTCTGATTGCGGTGGCGCTTCCTCGTGTACGTGACTTTCGCGGCATCAATGATAAAAGCTTTGACGGTCGAGGTAATTACTCGATGGGCGTTACAGAACATATCATTTTCCCAGAGATTGACCTGGATAAGGTAAGCAAAATCACAGGGATGGACATCACTTTTGTAACAACGGCTCAAACCGATGCGGAAGCTTTTCAATTGTTGAAATTGATGGGGCTGCCATTCAAAAACCAACAGAAAGGTAGTCAATCCTAATTTGCTGATTTTTAGTTTCTAATTAAGAATCAACAGTTTATAATTTAAAATATAATGGCAAAGAAGTCAATCATTGCAAGAGAAAGAAAGAGAGAGCGCATGGTAGCGAAATACGCAGAACTGCGTAAGAAGCTGAAGGAAGAGGGTAATTATGATGAACTGGATAAGCTACCACGCAACTCAAATCCGATTCGCTTGCACAATCGTTGCAAATTGACGGGACGTCCAAAAGGCTATATGCGTCATTTCGGTATTAACCGTGTGAAATTCCGCGATATGGCACTCGATGGCAAAATTCCGGGTGTAACAAAGGCAAGCTGGTAATTCAATTGTTGTAATAATTTTTTAATCAAGCGGCAAGGTTCTATTTTTTGAAAACCAGCCGATGAAATCCAATATAATGGCGGTTACTGATCCTATTGCAGATTATTTAACGCGCATACGCAACGCGCAATTAGCCGGGCACCGAGTTGTAGATATTCCGGCTTCTAACTTGAAGAAGCGTATGACAGAAATTTTGTACGAAAACGGATATATCCTCAAGTACAAATTTGCGGATGACGAAGGAAAGGGTACACAGGGTACTATCAAAATAGCCTTGAAATATGACCCAATGACTCGCAAGCCGATTATTCGGGAGTTGTTGCGTGTGAGCAAGCCAGGTTTACGTCAATTTGCTAAAGCCGATGAACTGCCACGCGTTATCAATGGCTTAGGCATTGCAATCATCTCTACTTCGAAAGGTGTTATCACGGATAAGCAAGCAAGGGAAGAGCATGTAGGTGGTGAAGTGCTTTGCTATGTGTATTAATTGTTAAGATTAAAAGTTGTAAATCATGTCACGAGTAGGTAAAGCGCCCATTAAGCTTCCGCAAGGCGTAAACATTGACATAAGCAAAGGAAACCTGGTAACGGTGAAAGGACCTAAAGGTACTTTGACACAACAGGTTGATCCTGATATAAAGTTGAATATCGAGGATGGAACGTTGTCGGTGACTCGACCAACCGATCAGATTCGCCACCGTGCACTGCATGGCTTGTACCGTGCTTTACTCAATAATATGGTAGTGGGCGTCACCGCTGGATTTGTCAGAGAATTGGAACTGGTGGGTGTGGGTTATCGTGCTCAAAATACCGGACAATTGCTGGAATTGACTCTTGGTTTTTCTCACCCGATTATGTTTTACATTCCATCGGAAGTAAAGGTGGAAACAAAACAGGAAAAAGGTAAAAACCCATTGATTCGCCTCGAAAGCAATGATAAGCAATTGCTGGGGCAGGTGGCTGCCAAAATTCGCGCGCTGAGAAAACCAGAACCTTACAAAGGTAAAGGGGTACGTTACTCGGATGAATCCATTCGCCGGAAGGCTGGTAAAACCGCTGGCGGTAAAAAATAAATTTTGGTTCTTCGTGTTTTGGTGTTGTCACATTTAGTTTGCTAAAATGTAATAACACGATAAACACTAAGCATCATTGCACTAAATTTCGTAGCGTTTTGGGTTTGGCTGTCAAAGCCTTACACTAAGACTAAAACCGAAAAAAATGAAAATAGATAAGGCAGGTAGAAGAAAAAAGATTCACTACCGAATTCGGAAAAAAATAACTGGAACTCCTTCCAGACCTCGTTTGTCCGTTTATCGAAGCAATAAGTCCATCTATTGCCAAGCAATTGATGACACTACTGGCTTCACTTTGGTTGCAGCATCCTCTCGGGAGGAGGGCATTCCAAAAAATATTACAAAAGTAGAGCAGGCAAAGGCTGTCGGGAAATTATTGGCAGAACGAGCTCAAGCTAAAAGCATCCAAGCAATTACTTTTGATCGTGGCGGCTATCTTTACCACGGTCGGGTGAAAGCGCTGGCGGAAGGGGCACGAGAAGGAGGACTTCAATTTTAAGAAAACTCTAATAGTTTGCGATAATGGCAAAAAATAATCAAGGCAATAACCGTGTCAGACCGGCAGAAACGGAACTGAAAGAAAAATTGGTAAGCCTTAATCGTGTGGCAAAAGTTACCAAAGGTGGTCGAACCTTTAGTTTCGCTGCTATCGTGGTAGTAGGCGATGGGCATGGAACAGTCGGTCATGGCTTGGGCAAAGCCCGTGATGTGTCGGAGTCTATTGCAAAAGCAGTGGATGATGCAAAGAAAAATCTGGTAAAAGTACCGCTGCATAAAGGAACCATTCCGCACGAGCAAAAAGGAAAATATGGCGCTGGTAAAGTGCTGCTCAAGCCGGCTGCTGATGGTACGGGGGTGATTGCAGGTGGCGCTATGCGTGCCGTGTTGGAAATTGCAGGAGTTCACAATGTATTGGCTAAGTCGCAGGGCTCTTCTAACCCACACAACGTGGTGAAGGCGACGATTGATGCCTTGTCAAAACTGCGTAATCCGATCGAGGTAGCTCGGCAGCGCAATTTATCACTGGAAAAATTGTTTAAAGGATAACTATTCTGCGAATTCGATAAACTCGAAAGAGATGGCAAAGATTAGAATCACGCAAATTAAGAGTACGATTGACCGTCCAAAGCGTCAAAAGGAAACTGTTAAAGCACTGGGCATCAAGAAGATGAATCAGTCAGTGGAGCATGAAGCGACGCCACAGATTTTGGGGATGGTCAAAAAAGTGATCCACCTGTTGAAGGTGGAACAAGCTTAAATTAGAGTAGAGATTGGGGTTTAAGTTTTTAGCGGCAATTTTTTGGCTGTTTTAAATTCAACAACTCCAAAATCAACATTAAAGAAAACGATTAAATCGAAAGATAGAATGGAACTGCATCGTTTAAAACCTGCGGAAGGCGCCACCAAAAAGCGTAAGCGCATCGCTAGAGGTCAGGGTTCGGGGCATGGTGGCACGGCTACAAAAGGTCACAAAGGGGATAAGGCTCGCGCTGGTCACAAACGCAAGCGCAATTTTGAGGGTGGTCAAATGCCTTTACAAATGCGTGTTGCAAAGGTGGGCTTTAAAAATCCAACCCGTGTTGCATATGTTGGCATTAATCTGGAAAGATTGCAGTATATTGCTGACAAATACAAACTAAATGCTGTTGATCTCAACGCTTTGGTAGAACATGGCGTTGTAAAAAAATCGGACCGTGTGAAAATCTTAGGTACCGGTGAATTGACAACGAAGTTGAGCGTAAGTGCTCATGCATTTTCAGCAACTGCCAAGCAGAGCATTGAACAGCTAGGTGGAAGCGTTAATATCGTTAAATAAGAACGATGAAAAAATTAATCACGACTATTCAGAACATCTGGAAGATCAAGGAGTTGCGCAACCGCATCCTATTTACACTTGGATTGTTGGGAGTGTATCGTTTTGGTTCGTATATCGTGCTTCCGGGTGTCGTTCCTGCTGTTTTGGAGGATGCTGCTAACAATAGCGCTACACCCAATGACCTTTTGGGGTTGATTAATATCTTCACAGGTGGTGCATTTAATAATGCTGCCATCTTTGCACTAGGTATCATGCCTTATATCACCTCTTCTATCATTATTCAGTTGCTAGGCTTTGCTGTGCCTTATTTCCAACGCTTGCAACAAAAAGAAGGGGAGTCGGGCAGAAAGAAACTGAATCAGATCACTCGTATTCTTACGGTTGCAATCACTTTAGTTCAGGGAAGTGGCTATTTGACTTATATCAATAGTCTTGGCGCTGTTTCTCCCGAAATTCCAAGAGCGATTTTCTGGTTCTCTAATATTCTGATTTTATCAACGGGTACAGTCTTCGCCATGTGGTTGGGCGAACGCATTACAGATCGTGGTTTGGGCAACGGTGTGTCGCTTCTGATTATGGTTGGTATCTTGGCGCGTTTGCCACAAGCTTTCATCGGCGAATTATTGCTGCGTCTGGATAATGGTGGTATCCTGGTTTTTGTGATAGAAGTCTTTGCTTTGTTTGCTGTTATCATGGCGATGATTGTAGTGGTGCAGGGTGTTCGTAAAATCCCCATTCAATTTGCAAAACGAATGGTTGGACGTGGGGCCTCCGCAATGCCAGTAGCGGGTCAGCGCGATTATATTCCACTGAAAGTCAATGCTGCTGGTGTAATGCCGATCATTTTTGCGCAGGCTTTGATGTTTTTACCAGCAACTGCCGCTCAGTTTTTAGGCGGTAGCGATGCAGCGTCAAGTTCCATTCTTGTAGCGCTGAATGATTTTACTTCAGTTACTTACAATGTGGTTTACTTTGTTCTGGTAGTGGTGTTTACTTATATTTATACGGCTTTGATGGTGAACCCGCAACAGTATGCAGAATACTTAAAGCGTCAAAATGCTTTTATTCCTGGCATTAAACCAGGAAAAGACACCGCTGATTTTATCGATGCAATTACGACGCGTATCACCTTACCAGGGTCTATATTCTTGGGCATTATTGCTATCCTGCCTGCATTTGCAACTGGTATGGGGGTCAATACTGCCTTTGCCGTATTCTTCGGCGGTACATCTATGTTGATTTTGGTGGGGGTTGCGCTAGATACCTTACAGCAAATTGAGAGCCATTTGTTGATGCGACGGTATGATGGTTTGGTAAAATCAGGACGTATTCAGGGTAGAAGCACTGGCACTGGCAGAATGCAAGGCATTGGCGCCAATATGTAAGATTGAACTTTTTGATTAGGACGATGGTTTATAACAATTTGATTTTAATCTTACATATTATTTATTTGCTGCTATGATTTATTATAAAACGGACGAAGAAATCGAGTTGATTCGGCAGAGTTGTGTGCTGGTTTGCCAAACATTGGCAGAAGTAGCTGCGCTGTTGAAGCCAGGTATTAGTAGCGATAAAATTGATCGAGCAGCAGAAGCGTTTATTCGGGATCATAAAGCAACTCCCGCTTTCAAAGGGTATCGAGGGTTCCCTGCGTCTTTATGTGTCTCTTTGAATGATATTGTAGTGCACGGGATTCCAAGTGAAAAACAGGTGTTCAAAGACGGAGACATCGTTTCGGTGGATTGTGGAGTGAAGTGGAATGGATATTTTGGAGATGCGGCTTATACTTTTGCAATCGGAGATGTAGCAGAACCCGTGATGAAGCTTATGCGCGTTACACATGCCTCTCTTTACAAAGGCATTCAACAAGCAGTGGCTGGAAATCGTCTGGGTGATATAGGTTTCGCCGTTCAAAATTTTGTAGAAAGAGAGCACGGCTATGGCGTAGTGCGAGAGCTGGTTGGGCATGGGGTAGGGCGTGATTTGCACGAATCGCCGGAAGTGCCGAATTACGGACAACGCGGCAAAGGCATTAAATTGAAAGAAGGGTTGGTTATTGCCATTGAGCCAATGGTGAATTTGGGTAAAAAAGACGTTCGTACAGAGCGAGACGGATGGACGGTTCATGCAAAGGATGGTAAACCTTCTGCGCATTTTGAGCATACGGTTGCCGTAGGAAAAAAGTCGGCAGATATACTTTCCGACCATTCCTACATTGAAGCAGCTATTCGGAATAACCCGAATTTAAAAGAATTAGAAGTAAAAACTCCAGCGGTAGCTTAAAAAATTGCCAGCTGATTTATTTAAAGAAAATTTTTTAGGAGTATTATAGAAAAGAGTTTTGAACTTTTCTTATCTTTGCACTCCGAAAATTCGCCTATGGCTAAAAAGAACCTGATTAAGCAGGATGGTATCATCGAAGAAGCGCTGTCGAATGCGATGTTTCGCGTTCGCTTGGAAAATGACCACCAAATTATTGCTACGATTTCAGGAAAAATGAGAATGAATTATATTAGAATTTTACCGGGTGACAAAGTTTCCGTGGAAATGTCTCCATACGACTTGTCAAGAGGTAGGATTATTTACCGATACAAATAAGTTATATTATGAAAGTCAGAGCTTCAGTAAAGAAACGCTCCGCCGATTGTAAGATTGTGAGAAGAAAGGGAAAAATTTATATTATTAATAAAAAGAACCCTAAGTTCAAGCAACGTCAGGGGTAATTTATTTACGATATACGATTTTTGATTTACGGTGCTAGTTAGCATTTATCGTAGATCTGAAATCCAAAATCTATAATCGAAATGGCTCGTATAGCAGGTGTAGATTTACCAAGAAACAAGCGTGGCGTTATCAGTTTGCCTTACCTTTTTGGCATTGGCAAGTCGGCTGCCGGCATTATCCTGGAAAAAGCAGGGGTAGATGAGAATAAAAAGGTAGCTGATTGGACGGATGAGGAAGTCCGTGAAATTACGCGTATCATTACCAATGAATATAAAGTGGAAGGTGAATTGCGTTCGGAGATTCAGCTGAACATTAAGCGTTTAATGGATATTGGCTGTTATCGCGGATTGCGTCACCGTAAAGGTTTGCCTTTGCGCGGGCAACGTACACGTACCAACGCCCGTACGCGTAAAGGGAAGCGTAAAACAGTGGCAAACAAGAAAAAGGCTACGAAATAATTTTAGTATTATAGTTCTTGGTGTAATTGTGTTAAAGTACATCCAACAATAACACCATTGCACCATAACACCGTCAATAAAATGGCAAAGGCAGCAAAAAAAATTAAGAAGAGAAAAGTAAAAGTTGATCCGGAAGGGTTGGCTTATATTCAGGCGAGCTTCAACAATATCATCATTTCATTGACCAACCGCCAAGGTCAGGTTATTTCTTGGGCTTCCGCTGGTAAAGCTGGCTTCCGTGGCTCCAAGAAAAATACGCCTTACGCTGCGCAGGTTGCGGCAGCAGATGCAGCTAAAGTGGCATTTGATGCAGGCATGCGCACAGCAGAGGTGTATGTGAAAGGTCCTGGTTCTGGTCGCGAAGCTGCGATTCGTGCTTTGGATAGCGCCGGTATCAAAGTTTCTAAAATTAAAGATATGACGCCAATTCCGCACAATGGCTGTCGTCCACCAAAGCGTAGAAGAGTATAATTTTTATTTAAAAATTGCCGATCTGTTTCCAATACTTGGAAGTTGGCAATGACTGAACGAAAACGTTTGACCTAAAAATGGCAAGATATACAGGTTCAAAAACAAAAAAGGCAAGAACATTTGGTGAAGCCATCTTTGGCTTTGACAAGGCATTTGAAAAAAGAAAATATCCGCCAGGGCAGCACGGTCAGGCTAGAAAGCGGAAGCAACGCTCGGACTATGCGCAACAGTTGCAGGAAAAACAAAAAGCGAAATATACGTATGGCGTTTTAGAGCGTCAGTTTAGAAATTTATTTGAGACTGCCAGCCATAAAAAAGGCGTAACTGGTGAATTGCTGTTGCAATACCTGGAAGCTCGCCTCGACAATACCGTTTTCCGTTTGGGCATTGCTCCTACACGCATGGCGGCTCGTCAGTTGGTGTCGCACAAGCATGTCACTGTTAATGGCGTTGTGACCAATGTACCATCTTTCCAGCTTCGTCCTGGAGATGTAATTGGTGTGCGCGGTCAGTCCAAAGGTTTGGCAGTGGTGCGCGATTCTGTTACAAACCGCAAAGATGCACGGAGATTTGCATGGTTGGAATTCAATCCTGATAAGATGCAGGGCGTGTTTCTGAGCTATCCGTCTCGCGACCAAATCCCTGAAAAGATAAACGAACAGCTCATCGTCGAATTGTATTCTAAGTAAAAAGCGGTTTTGGCAGTCTGGTTACAGGCTGTCAAAACTCGTATTAGAAAGAGGCGATTTTTTGCCATTCAACCAAAACGCGCGTTCGTTGGTTATTTCCTATCAAAGTTCAATTCATATTATGAGCATATTAAATTTTCAGAAGCCGGATAAGATTGTAATGCAGAAGTCCAATGATTTTGAAGGACTTTTTGAATTCAAACCCCTTGAACCTGGCTTTGGTCAAACCATCGGTAACTCACTCCGCCGTGTGTTGCTTTCTTCCTTGGAAGGCTACGCCGTATCCGCCGTGCGCATTGCCGGCGTGGAGCATGAGTTTGCCACTATTCGCGGCGTCGTGGAAGACGTTGTAGAAATTATTCTAAACCTGAAACAGGTACGCTTGAAATGCCTGATTTCCAACGAAGATATTACAAACGAAAAGATATACTTGACCATCAGCGGTAAGGATGAGTTTCACGCTGGCGACATTGAAGAGCATACGAATGTGTTTAGAGTGATGAACCCAGAACTGCTCATTTGCACAATGGAGCCGTCTGTGAGCTTGGAAGTGGAATTGACGATCACGAAAGGGCGCGGTTATGTTCCTGCTGATGAAAATTTGCCAAAGGATGCACCAATTGGAGTGATTCCAATTGATGCTATTTATACGCCGATCAAAAACGTGGCTTATCGCATTGAAAATACACGTGTAGGGCAGCGTACGGACTATGAAAAATTGACCATCGAGGTAAAAACCGACGGTACCATTCACCCGGAAGAAGCCATCAAAGACGCGTCGCGTATCTTGATTCAACATCTGATGCTGATTACGGATGAAAATATTACTTTCGATGATGCCTCAAGCCGCGAAGATAATATCGTGGATGAGCACATTTTGCACATGCGAAAACTGCTCAAAACTTCTTTAGAAGACCTCGATTTGTCGGTACGTGCTTACAACTGTTTGAAGGCTGCTAAAATTAATACATTGGCGGAATTGGTGCGCTACGACACGCATGAATTGCTCAAATTCCGCAACTTTGGTAAGAAATCATTGGTAGAAATCGAGGAATTGTTGCAAGACAAAGGTTTGACCTTCGGGATGGATTTGTCAAAGTACAAATTGGAAGAAGATTAATTAGAACAGTCCGAATTCGGAGTGTATAAATAAAGTACAACGGGCGGTGGAAGATCGCCCATTTTTATTGAACCTGATAAACTGCCGATTTGGCTCAAGCAGTTTGATTTTTTTCATCACTTTGCAATAACCGAATAGTTGAAAGGCGTGCCAATCGCCCTGGTGTTTTCGACGAAACGTGTTGTAAGGCAAATTTTGGGTCCAACATGAGACATGGTAAGAAGGACAACCACTTAGGCAGAAAGGTTGGTCATCGCCGCGCGCTGCTCAAAAACCTGGCGCAGGCACTCATCCAGCACAAACGCATTACGACTACCGTTGCCAAAGCCAAAGCTTTGCGCGTTTACATTGAACCACTCGTGACAAAAGCTAAAACCAATACAACTCACAATCGTCGTGTGGTATTCAGCTATTTACAAAACAAAGAAGCGGTAAAGGAGTTGTTCAGTGAAGTAGCCGAGAAGATCGGGGATCGTCCAGGTGGATATGTGCGTGTGATTCGCACGGGCTATCGCCAAGGGGACGGCGCTGAAATGGCGATGATTGAGTTTGTTGATTTCAACGAGATTTACAACACTGGCAAAGATGGCGCTGCTAAGAGCACCAGAAGACGTCGTCGTCGCGGCGGCACTGGCACTACAAAGCAGGAGGCAGCTACTACTCCAACAACGGCTGTAGCAACTGAGCCAGCAGCAATGGAAGTAGAAGAGACGGACGCTGTTGCAACAGAAACGACGCCGGACGCGAATGATGCCGCTCCAACAGCGGAAGACGAAAATAAAGCAGAGGCTTAACGATAACGGAATTTCCTGGAAATAGTACCAATTTCCAGAATGGTTTCCGAAGATACATTTGAGTTTGGTATAAGAAGGCGATGTCTGTTTGGACGTCGCCTTCTTTATTTTAAATCGAATTTTTGATAATACGTGGTGTCTTGAAAGTTGAAATAGCCTTTTGGAAGAGCGCTATAATCAAACATGCCCCATTCTGTCAGAAAGCCTTTATTGTTGCCGAGTGCCCAATCCAGCGAACTAGGATTTTCATCAATGATAATGCTGCACACATGATTCGGATTTTTCAACGTTGATAGGAGCCAAAACTCATAAGAAGAACCCCAACTCATCACCAGGGTGTCCATCGGTACGTCTTCCTGTGCAATCAACAATTTTTTATTTGGTAAATTCTCTGTTTGCTGCAACAAATTTTCTTCCCAGCGGATGCGATTGGCATAGGAGCGATGCGTCCATCCTATTCGAATACAACTGACCAGTAGCACGATTGCCAAAAATCCGATAGACAATTGCCGATTTTGAACGGATGGCAAAAAATCATATACAAATGGAATAATCAGGAAAAAGCTCAACGCTAAATAAAAACTTTCGATGTGAAACTGCGCCATGCCCTGTGGATAAGAAACATTTACCAGCAGTAAATAGCCAAAAAAGAATGCCAACACCAGTAGTAATTGAATCCATTGTTTTTGACGGATGTAAAAAACGATGATTGTGATGAATAAAATGAATAAAAAATAGTAATCTTTTAAAAGATATTGTAAAAAATTCCGGTTGGATTCTAAATTGAAATAATTTGGAAAAAGCTTTATGATATTGCCAGCGCCTGACATTGCGGCGGCATCGTAGGCACCCGTTGGCGCGATCAATTTTTTTAAAATGATAATTGCAAAAAAAGTAAATAAAGCAGCAAAGATCGGTTTTCGAGCAGTTGTATAAGATTTATTTAGTAAAAAAAATAAGGAAGTGAATGTAAATACGATGGGCATTAATGGATGGAAATAAGCAAGTGTAAAAATCATTACAAAAAAAAGCGCTATTTCCATTGCTGTATAATCTGCCCAGTGTTTTTCCCGCAGCAAAAAGGCAAAAAACAAAAAAGTAAAAGCAATTCCCTGTGCAAATTCGATTTGAATCCAATAAAAAGTATAAGTGACCATGAGGGTGTTGAAAAGCAGCAGTGCCAATGCCAGTTGCCAGGATTTGAAAACACGCAGGCAGAGCAGAAAAACGATAAAATAGTACAGCACGACCCCTATGGAATAATTCAGCATCACCCATTTGAGCGGCAGGTGCAATTTTACACTCAGCCATGGGAAAATCTGTGTCATCACTGCGCCAAAGCGAGAAACCTGAATGGCAAAGTCGCCATTTTTTACAATTTGAAACAGGTGAAACGCTGCATCCAGGAAAACAGTTCTTTCTTTAAAAAATACTGCTGCAAAAATAAGCAACACTGCATACGTAGCGATTCCCAAAAAAAAAGTGGTTTGTTTGTTCATTTGAATGAAGGTTTGCTGCACGGTACCATCGCAAAAATCGCAAAACTTTCCTTGTTTGTAAGCAATTGCGCAGAGACTTGAGAGAATTTTTACAATTTACCCGCTTGACTTTCCATTTCTCCGCTTCGTATCTTATCTTTGCACGAATTTTTAAAAAGAAGTTAGACAACAGGCATTAAGCGATCAATTTAGAAGTTCTTTTTTCAATAGCCTAATATCTAACATCTAACGTCTAAAAGAGACATGAGCGAATTGCAACAGCGACCGGCAATTTTGCTTTTGGAAGACGGCACGGTTTTCCATGGCAAAGCGGCTGGTAAAATTGGGATCACCACGGGTGAGATTTGTTTTAATACTGGCATGACCGGCTACCAAGAAATTTTTACCGATCCTTCTTATTTTGGTCAATTACTCGTCACCACTAACGCGCACATTGGCAATTACGGCATCAAGCGTACCGAGGTAGAATCGCACAGCATTAAAATTGCCGGACTGATTTGTAAAAACTTTACGCCGCAATATTCGCGCTTGCGTGCAGACGAGTCCATTCAGGAATATTTTGAAGAAGAACAACTTGTTGGAATCTCTGACGTGGATACGCGTGCGCTGGTGCGTCACATTCGCGACAAAGGAGCGATGAACGCCATCATTTCTTCTGAAATACTGAATGTTGAGGAATTGCAGGAGCGGCTGGCTGCTGTGCCGCCGATGGAGGGTTTGGAATTAGCTTCACAAGTGAGTACAAAAGAAGCTTATACGCATGGCAATCCGCATGCACGTTTTCGAGTAGCTGCGCTGGATTTCGGTATCAAGCAAAATATTTTGGAAAATCTAGCACTGCGTGACTGTTACGTCAAGATTTTTCCTGCCAAAACGCCAATTGAAGAATTGCGAGCATTCAATCCGGACGGTTATTTTTTGTCAAACGGACCGGGCGATCCGGCTTCCATGGATTATGCAGTGCACACGGCGAAAGCGATTTTGAAAGAAGACAAGCCTTTGTTTGGCATTTGCCTGGGTCATCAATTGTTGGCATTGGCAGTGGATGTACCGACACACAAAATGCACCACGGACACCGAGGCATCAACCATCCGGTGAAAAATCTGGTGACAGGCAAGAGCGAAATTACCAGCCAAAATCATGGTTTTGAGGTGAATCGGGCAGTGATTGAATCAAAAGCAGATGAAATTGAAATCACTCATGTGAATTTGAACGACGACACTGTGGAAGGCTTGCGTTTGAAGCAACGGAAAGCATTTTCAGTGCAATATCACCCAGAGGCATCGCCTGGTCCACACGACGCCAATTATTTATTCGACGATTTTATAAATTTAATGCAAAGTTAATATCTGTTTAGAAATTGGGAAGGCAAGAAATTCAGATATTGGCGAGGTTTGGATTGCATGATAGCTATTTAAAATATTATAAGACTATAAATCAAAACGAAAAGTATGAGTGCAATTGTTGAAATAAACGCCAGAGAAATTCTGGATTCGCGCGGCAACCCCACCGTGGAGGTGGAAGTCATCACAGAAGAAGGATATTATGGTCAGGCTGCAGTGCCTTCAGGCGCTTCGACGGGCAAGCACGAAGCCGTAGAATTGCGCGACGGCGACAAGGACCGTTACATGGGCAAAGGCGTACTGAACGCAGTGGACAATGTGGAGGAAATTGCGGAGGAACTCATTGGTTTGGATGTTTTTGACCAGCGCTATATTGACAATTTGATGCTCGAACTAGACGGCACGAATAATAAATCGAAGTTAGGTGCGAACGCTATTTTGGCAGTGTCCCTGGCAGTGGCAAAAGCGGCGGCAGAAGCCCTCGAAATGCCGCTGTACCGCTACGTGGGTGGCGTGAATGCGCACGTGTTGCCGGTGCCAATGATGAATATTTTGAATGGTGGCGCTCATGCTGACAATTCTATTGATTTTCAAGAGTTTATGGTAATGCCGATGGGAGCGGAATCGTTCTCCGAAGGCTTGCGCATGGGGGTGGAAATTTTTCACAACCTGAAAAGTGTGTTGAAAGGCAAAGGTTATTCTACCAACGTGGGCGACGAAGGCGGCTTTGCGCCTAATATCAAGTCGAATCAGGAAGCGATTGAAACGGTTTTGCAAGCGATTGAAAAAGCTGGCTACCGCCCCGGCGAAGATATTTTTATTGCAATGGATGCGGCTGCTTCGGAGTTTTATGACGAAGAATCAGGCTTGTACGTATTTAAAAAATCTACTGGTGATAAATTGACTTCTGGTCAAATGGTGGATTTTTGGAAAGAATGGTGCGACAAATATCCGATTTTCTCTATCGAAGACGGTTTGTTTGAAGATGATTGGGAAGGTTGGAAATCTTTGACTCAAACACTGGGCAATCGTGTACAACTCGTTGGAGATGACTTGTTTGTGACGAATTCTGTGCGTTTGCAACAAGGAATTGACCAGCAGGTTGCTAATGCCATTTTGGTGAAAGTGAATCAAATTGGTACGCTCACCGAAACGATTGACGCGGTGCAGCTGGCTACGCGCAATAGCTACCGCAGCATCATGAGTCACCGTTCGGGTGAAACGGAAGACACAACCATTGCGGATTTGGCAGTTGCATTGAATACAGGTCAGATCAAAACTGGCTCGGCTTCGCGTTCGGATCGGGTGGCTAAATACAACCAATTGTTGCGCATCGAGCAGGAATTAGCGGAGTCCGCATTCTATCCTGGTAAAGGATTGTTGACGCGCCGTTGGTAAAAACGGGTTGAACCGGCAGCGCTGTTGCCGGTTCAATTTAAAAATAATGTCGCAACGAATTGTTTTACACTTTAATTTTCAGCAACTTTGCTGACGAGGTAACGTTTTTATTGTTATCAATTGGCAAATTGATTCAAGAAATAGATTAAAACAATTCGTCATGGCTGTTAAAATTCCATTACCGCCCCTGGTGCAAAAAATAATCAAACCTTTTCGGAATCCTTTTTTTCTGATTTTAACTGTCTTTGCATGTTGGATGGTTTTTTTTGATAAACATGATATTTTAACTCAAATCCAATTACAACGTACTGTAAATCAGCTAGAATCGGATGAAGTGGAATATCGCGAGAAGATCAAGCAGGCACAGCAGGATCGACAGGATTTGGAGCAGAATAAGGAAAAATTTGCCCGTGAGCAATATTATATGAAACAGAATGATGAAGATGTGTTTGTAATTGAGAAAAAAGATTAATGTAATAGAAATTTATTACAGCAAGATCATAAATCGTAATTCATAAATCGTAAATTGTAAATAGGATGTCCGTTTTAGTTAATAAAAATTCCCGAATCATTGTACAAGGTTTTACCGGAAAAGAAGGTACGTTTCATGCTACCCAAATGATTGAGTATGGTACGAACGTGGTAGGCGGCGTTACGCCTGGCAAAGGCGGTACGTTACACCTCGACAAGCCGGTATTTGATACCGTAGCCGACGCGGTGAAAAAAGAAGGGGCTGACACTTCGGTTATTTTTGTGCCACCTCCTTTTGCTGCGGATGCCATCATGGAGGCAGCCGAAGCGGACATCAAGGTCATCATTTGCATCACGGAAGGCATTCCTGTGCAGGATATGGTGAAAGTGAAAGATTATATTAAAGATTTTGATACGCGTCTGATCGGTCCCAACTGCCCGGGAGTCATTACACCTGATGAAGCAAAGTGCGGTATCATGCCAGGCTTTATTCACCGTAAGGGTACGATTGGTATCGTATCTCGTTCAGGTACACTGACTTATGAGGCGGTGGATCAAGTGACAAAAGCGGGGCTGGGTCAATCTACCTGCATCGGCATTGGCGGCGATCCTATTGTTGGCACTACGACAAAAGAAGCCGTTGAATTGTTAATGAATGACCCGGAAACGGAGGGCATTATTATGATTGGTGAAATCGGTGGGGGCATGGAAGCAGAAGCTGCTTATTACATTAAAGAATTTGGTACAAAGCCAGTCGTTGGGTTCATTGCAGGGCAGACCGCACCAAAAGGTCGTAAAATGGGGCACGCGGGCGCAATTATCGGCGGCGCGGCGGATACGGCTGAGGCGAAGATGAAAATCATGGAGGAATGTGGTATTCATGTGGTGCAATCGCCTGCTACCATTGGCGCTACGATGGCGCAAGCGCTCAAAGCAGTGACTGTGTAAGGATAATTGGAAAGTTATTACAACTATTATAATACCGTTTTAAAATTGATCTGGTTAGTAATAATTTTGTGAAAAAGCCTGGATATAAATTGTTGTAAATGTTGTAATTATTTTATCAAATTTTGCCATCACATCCATTCGGGAAAATGGTATAAATTGAAAAGCCCTTTTACGTAACTTGCGTGAAAGGGCTTTTTCGTTAAGACTGTCGAATTCGACGTACCTCATGTAGTGCCCGAAAGCTTGCAATGGCTCCAATTATAAACACAGAAATCATTACAATCAGGAGTGCGGTTTCAAAAAGAGTCATGGTGATTTTGGTTTTTTAATTATGATACTCAAAAATCGCGCATTTTTTAATTATTGAAATGTATGGACGACGAGTGTTTTGTAGAAAACGACCAAACTTTCCTTTTTTAAATTCATTTACAAAAACCTACTCATTTCCCATCTGTTTTTACAAGCAGCAAGTAGCAGAATCAAGCGGCACATGAAAATTTAACCATCGCTCAAGGCAGAAGAAGAACATCTCATCAATCAAAGTCCAGAAATCGGTTTTAAATAATCATTATTGGCAAAGCCCGCTTTCTCCGTTGACCAAGAAGGCACGTTTTTATTGGGATTCAGCAGCGAATCTTTCAACAACTCCTTCATAGACACATTGACGCTGAATAGAATTTTGGAGTCATCTGGTGACCATTTAGGGTTGGATGCGCCATACTTCAAGTCCGTCACTTGAAATGCCTCGCCACCACCGAGCGGCATGATGAAAACTTGAGATTTGCCTTTCATATTCCGCGAAAACGCAATCTGTTTCCCATCAGGCGACAAACTGGCACTGCTCACGCTCTCCGTGCCGCGCGTCAATTGTTTAATGCTTTGAAAATCAGTCAGAAACAAGTGCGTTCGATAATCATATTCTAGTTTGTTTTCAGCATTGGGTTCCATGGTGCGCAAGCTGTACAATGCGCGTTTGCCATCTGGCGACACATTGACATTGCTGACTTGTTCGATTTTGGTCATATCCGTCACCAGGATTTTGTCGGTGCTGGTTTGGGCAAAGACCAACTGGTTGACAAGGATTAATAGAAAAAGAATTTTTTTCATGTGAATAAGTGTTTTAAGACCGATAAAAACTATATTGTAGATGAATATTTTTGAAATTAGACAAACGAAAGTATAAAAATTGCTATAAAGCGATTTGATAAATATTTATCTGATTATCCTTGTTATTTTTAAATATCCCTACCTATATTTAGGCACTCCAATACCAAAGTGTTGACACATTCTCTCAACATCTAAAACCTTGATTCTGATATGTCTTTTCAAATTAAAGAAGAACCCACCGTGTATGACGTGGTGATTGTAGGCTCCGGCGCAGGCGGCGGTATGGCGGCATACACGCTGGCGAAGGCGGGCGCGAAGGTGTGCTTGCTCGAAGCAGGTGGCTACTACGACCCCAAAGATCCGAAGTACATCACGCAGATGAAATATCCTTGGGAATCGCAGCGGCGAGGCGCGAGTACAACGCGTTCGTTCGGCGATTTTGATGCGGCGTGGGGCGGTTGGGATATTGAAGGCGAACCTTATACAACGGTGCCGGGCACGGAATTTCGTTGGTTTCGCTCGCGGATGTTGGGCGGTCGCACGAATCACTGGGGGCGGATTTCCTTGCGTTTTGGTCCGAATGATTTTAAACGAGGCTCGATGACGGGTATTGGCGACGATTGGCCCATCGGTTATGATGATTTGAAACCTTATTATGATAAAGTGGATCGGTTGATCGGGGTGTTTGGTTCGGTTGAAAATTTGCCGAATGAACCCGACGGGATTTTCTTGAAACCACCGGCGCCGCGTCTGCATGAATTAATGGTAAAAAAAGCGGGGAAAAATTTGGGGGTTCCCGTCATTCCTTCGCGGCTTTCCATTCTCACCGAAAAAATTAATGACGAGCGCGGCGTTTGTTTTTACTGTGCGCAGTGTAATCGCGCTTGCATCGCGTATGCCGATTTTTCCTCGTCTTCGGTGTTGGTGATTCCGGCATTGAAAACCGGCAATTTGACTTTGGTCAATGGTGCCATGGTGCGCGAAGTGCTAACCGATACCAAAACGGGCTTGGCAACGGGCGTTTCTTACGTGAATACGGCTACCCTGGAAGAGGTGAGTGTGAAGGGGAAAATTGTCGTGTTGGCGGCTTCGGCGTGCGAGTCGGCGCGGCTTTTATTGAATTCTAAATCGGGGCGCTTCCCGCAAGGCTTGGCGAATACCAGCGGCGTGATTGGTAAATACTTGAATGATTCTACCGGAGCGGATCGCGGCGGCTTTTTCCCAATGCTGATGGATCGCAAGCGCTACAACGAAGATGGCGTGGGCGGTATGCACGTTTATACGCCTTGGTGGCTGGATAACAACAAGTTAGACTTTCCACGCGGTTATCATATTGAATATTGGGGTGGCATGGGTATGCCCGGATATGGCTTTGGGATGGGCATGGAAGAGATGAATGGCAAGTACCCTTACGCCGATGGCTCCACGAAAAAAGCGGGCGGCTACGGCAGTCGCTTGCGCGAAGATGCGCGGCGGTTCTACGGTGCTTACATCGGTATGTCGGGACGCGGCGAGCCCGTGCCACGCGAGGATAATTACTGCGAAATTGATCCTAACAAGGTCGATAAATATGGCATTCCGGTGCTGCGCTTTCATTACAAATGGTCGGACTACGAGATCAAGCAGGCGAAGCACATGCAGGATACATTCGAGCAAATTATCATTGAAATGGGTGGTATTCCGTTAGGAAACAAGCCTGGACCAGAAGAAAATTACGGATTGGCGGCACCAGGTTTGATTATTCACGAAATCGGCACGGTGCGCATGGGCGATGACCCCAATAAATCCGCGCTAAATAAATGGCAGCAAGCACATGATGTAAAGAATTTATTTGTGGTGGACGCCGCACCGTTCGTATCACAAGGCGATAAAAACGTGACCTGGACGATTCTGGCTTCTTCGATGCGCACGTCAGAATACATTGCCGAGCAAGTAAAATCGGGTAAACTTTAATGATTATTAATTGCTGATTGTCAATTGATTATATTAATTTGCAATCAGCAATCATCAATTAACCATCTTATGAAAAGAAGAGATTTATTAAAAAATATAACGCTTACTTCGGTTGGAATTGGCATTGCAACAACAGGCGTAAACGCCACGCCAACTACCGAGCCAACGCCTTCCTTATCAGAGGAATTGGTAGAAAAAGGTAAAAAGAAAAAATTTAAAATCACCCCTGGACGCACGCCAGAGGAAGCCGCCCGCGAGGAAAAGCTGCTGTCGGAGACTTTCTTTACACCAGATGAAATGGCAACCATTACAATTTTATGTGATATTATATTGCCAACAGAAGGAACATTACCCAGTGCTTCGCAGGTGAAAGTGCCTGATTTTATTGAGTTTATCACTAAAGATATTCCCGACCATCAACTGCCGCTACGCGGTGGATTGAAATGGCTGGACAATCAATCTTTAAAGCGTTTTAATAAAAAATTTAAAGATTGTAATAAAACCGAGCAGATTCAAATTGTAGAAGACATCGCCTACCCGGAAGACGTAAAGCCCGAATTTTCGCAGGGTGCCGCGTTTTTCAGTCGCATGCGTGATTTAACAATGACCGGCTATTACACCACCGAAGCCGGATTTAAAGAATTGGGCTATGTGGGGAATACCCCTAACGTCTGGCGCGGCGTGCCGGAGGATGTGCTAAAACAGTATGGATTGACTGGTAATGAGTGATTTATACGTTTACGAAACTTTTCAAATTTCGTAAACGTTTCTCACCGCATTTGCGAGCCTTTAAACCCAAACCACGCAATCATTATAAACATTAAAGTCGGTAATAAAAATGAAAACGCCGTGCTGCTGCTATCGGCAATGGCACCCATGATGGGCGGAAATACGGCACCTCCCACGATTCCCATTATGATGTAAGAGGAAGCCTGCTTCGTATATTTACCTAAATCTTTTAATCCCAATGCAAAAATGGTCGGGAATGTAATACTTTGGAAAAAGAAAAACGCCATTAGTGCATAAATAGAGGCATTGCCAAGTAAATGGAATGTAACAATTAATAATAATCCCACCATCGAAAGCCCGTAAATTCCCAACATTTTATGTGGCTCGATGTATTTCATTATAAAAGTACCGCCAAAACGCCCTGCCATAAAAATAACCATGCTGGCACTTAATAAAAACGATGCATTTTGATTAGAAATGGTTAATACTTCCGTCGCATAATTAATAAAAAAGCCCCATACACAGCCCTGCGCACCAACGTTTAAAAATTGCGCAAACACTGAAAAAACGAAGTTTTTATGCTTAAATAAAGGTTTTTGAATCGTCGCAGCATCCACAAATTCGCTCGTTTCCGCTTCAATTTCTGGCATCGGTGTGAAGAAGAAAAACACCGCCACGAGCAGCACCACGCCGCCCACGATCATGTAAGGCAATTGCACCGAGGCAAACCCTGCTTTTACCGTATTTTCAGTCGCCGCAAATACCAATAAACCGCCCACGAGTGGTCCGGTAATGACGCCCAGACCATTGAAAGATTGTGCCAGATTCAAGCGTTGCGCGGAGGATTCTTTGGGTCCGAGTACCGTCGCGTAAGGATTCGCTGCTGTTTCCAAAAACGCCAAACCGCACGCCAGAATGAATAAAGCGATTAAAAAGAACGTCCACGACTGCGCCTCGCCCGCCGGATATACCATAAATGCACCCCCAGCATATAATAACAAACCCGCCAGAATGCCGCGCTTGTAGCCCCAGCGTTTCATAAAATAGCCAGCTGGCAAAGCCATCACAAAATACGCACCAAATGTGCACACTTGCACCCAGGCAGACTGGGCTTTACTGATGTTTAAAACTTCCTGAAAATGCTTGTTCAGCACATCCAACATGCTGATGGCAAAGCCCCAGAGAAAGAACAAACTTGTTACTAAAATAAAGGGAATCAGATAGTTCTGTTTCGTTGATGTGGATTTAACCGACGCTTCAGAAGTGTACAATTGAGCCATGAATGTGATTTTAGGTTTTGATTATAATATGCAAAATGTAACAAACTGTTTTAATAATAGTCGTTTTATTTAGTAATAAATAAAGTTTAATGTCTTAATAATTGATTATTAGTGTTCTATGTCTTCACTTCGTCCAATAATCTACAACAAATACTTTTTCCATATGCGGACCTAGTACCAGCTGGAAATTGCGATGTGCCGGATGTTCCTGATAGGCGTCGGCATCTTGTTCGGACTTAAAAGTCAGGATAAAACAATGGGTAAAACCCTGATCCAGTTTTTCCTTACTCATATTGATACCCCACTCAAAATCAGCGATTTGCGGAATTTTATTTTTCAAATCCGCAAAGGTATCCGCCACTTTCTGGACGTCTTCCGGTGAGGAGCTATCCTTGAACTTAAAGATAACCACATGACGCAGTAATTTTTCGTTTTCCGACATTTTATTTTGATTAAACGCCTTATTACAGGCAGTGTTAGAAAAGCAAAGTGCAGCAAAAAGCAGGCAGTAAGTTAATTTTAATCTCATATTGCAAATGTAAAATGTTATATAATATTGTTGATTTTAATTATTTAAACCTATGTAAGTAGTCGAGCAGTTTAATAGCCAAAAGTTGAAAAATTTGATTATCAAACACTAGTGTAACGTCAAATAATAAATTAGAAATGAGTAATTACTTACTTTACAACATCTCCATCGGATCATCCACCACCCGATAATTTTCATTCAATCCATTTAGTTGTTGCATGTCTTCTTGTAATATTTCAAAATCCCAAATGTCAAAATTCTCCTGCAAACGCTTTGGATTCGAGGACTTTGGAATGGTGGAAACCCCCAGTTGAACTGCCCAGCGCAAGATAATTTGTGCCGGTGTTTTATGATATTTTGCAGCCAATTGTACTAATTTTGGATCATGTAGCTTCTCGCCGCGCACCAATGGAGTATAAGCTTGTAATACAATGTCTCTTTCTTTACACATTTTTAATAAATCTTCTAAAAATAAATAAGGGCTAAATTCTACCTGATCCACGACGGGCACCACTTCGGCGTAAGTTTGTAATTCATTTAAAAATGGCACTAAATAATTCGCTACGCCAATCGCCCGCACACGTTTTTCCTGATACAATCGCTCCAATGCCCGCCATGTCTCGCGCCGCGTCGCTTGCAGGGGCCAATGCACGAGGTACAAATCAATATAATCTGCATTCAGTTTTTTACTACTTACATCAAAAGCATGTAATGTTTTATCAAATCCCTGATCGCCGTTGCCGACTTTTGTTGTTAAAAAAATTTCCTCGCGCGGCACGGCACTATTGCGAATGGCATTGCCAATTTCTGTTTCATTCCGGTATATAGAAGCCGTATCAATTAAGCGATAGCCGATTTCCAGCGCTTGTCCCACCGCCATTTCTGCCTCGTTATGATACATATTATAAACACCTAAACCTAATAACGGCATGGTGATACCATTATTAAGTGTTGTAAAGATTTGCTGCATGTTGTTATATTTTGTAGAGGGTAATTGGTAGAGGGAATAGGGTAGAGGGACGCACACGTCGCTTGGGCAGTCGCTCTACCCTCTACCAACTACCCTCTACCAATTATCCAAACCTAATAATTTTCTGCCCAACGGACTCAATTCCGCTGTCGAATATTTTGTCTGCTCCCAATTCCGTGGATCACCAGGAAATGCATAGCCTTCAGGTGCAATGCGGTCGCGCCACGAGCGGATGCGCCACTCACGCAGGGCTTGATTGTCTTCTTCGGCGGGCATCATGGAAATGTACTGCGCCATTCTTACTTTATCTTGTGATAAATTTGGGCGGATGCCGTGCGGCTGGCAACTGTGAAAAATTAATAAATCACCGGCTTCCATTTTTACTTTTACCAATTGATCTTCAAATCCGGTAATATCTGGTTTAAAACGATCACGATCAGCGGGTTGCGTTAATTTCCAGGTATCATACGTTCTAAATAATTCCGGGATACACTGAAACCCACCCATATTTTCATCGGTCTGATCCGCCAATGCCAACACACCCTGTACGTTTTGCGGCTTTGTTTCAGGATCATAATCCCAGTGAATAAAACCTTTATATTCAAAACCCGGACGAATCGGGAAGTTCAAATTCGCGCGATCAATCGTCACCCACAATTTTTCGGTGCCCCAGATGTCCACAAAGGCATCATACACGCGCTGCATCTGCCGATTATCCCACAAATACTGGTGATTATACACCTCCACCATGCCTGTGCCGGTCAATTCTTTCATCTTCATTTCGGCGCGGGGCGGCGCGTACCAGGTTGCCGGATCATTCGGGTCTTTTTCTTCAAATTCCCATAAAAATGCGGCAGTACGAGCGACTTGCTCCTTCGGCACCGCATTTTTTATAATGATATAGCCATTATGCATCCAAAATTGCCAATCTTCCTCAGACAACACGCGCAAAGGCTTGCCATTCGAGCGGTCGTTCAATTTGATTTTACTGCTGGTTGCGGTGGAAGGGTTGCCCGGAATATCGGTGTGGGCATTATTCGGAATCATATTGGGAGCCATTGTAGCATTCATGGTATTTGTTTCGAGGCGTTCCATCTTTTTGAAATTTTATGTTAATGAATGATACAAAGATGCAATAAACCAATAGGAAAAAGCTAGCCCAATAGTTGCCATTTTTTGAACAATATTGATATTTTTACGAAAATTGAAATGATTAAAAAGGAAATAAAATGAAAATACCGGCTTATGAAACTTCAACTCGAAAGCATCGAACCCGCGCCCGGCAGCTCTTTTCGCATTTTGGTGTCGCCCCGACTCAATGATTTTTACTATTGGCATTTTCATCCGGAGTATGAGTTGACTTTTATCGAACTTGTGAGCGGCAGTGGCACGCGCCACGTGGGCGAGCACATCGAGCGCTACGAGGGCAGCGATCTGGTGTTCATCGGGTCGAATATTCCGCATTTGAATCTGGATTATGGCGTCAAAACCGATTATGTAAAGATTGTGGTGCAAATGCGCGAAGATTTTTTACAAGCTGCATTTCCGAATATCCCGGAATTAAATACCATTCAATCCTTGTTTGATAAAGCGCGTAAAGGCTTGTATTTCAAAGGAGAAACCAAGAAAATCGTTGGTGAACGATTAAAAATTTTTCCGACTTTATCTCAATTTGAACAGTTGATTGAAATATTGAAGATTTTTCAAATATTATCTACCGCGTCGGATATGCAGGAGATTCATTCACAACCTTACGTACACCATTACAAACTAAAAGAACAGGAGCGCCTCCGCCGAATTTATCAATTTATTGAAAGTAATTATCAGCAAACAATTGAATTAGAAGAAGTTACAAGATTGTCGCATTTAACCAAAGCTGCTTTTTGCCGCTATTTTAAAAAAATGACCCGCATGACATTTACCGAGTTTTTAAATCAATATCGCATTAATCAAGCCAAAAAATTATTATTACAAGATAAAAATGTAACGGAAGTGTGCTTTGAATGTGGATTTGAAAGTTTATCCTATTTTAATCGCACTTTTAAAAAAGTGACGGGAGAGAATCCTTTGCGTTTTAAACAGCGGCATATTGATTTAAGGTGAGGCAGTGTCAATTTAATATGCCTTTAATACTCTAATGTTTAAACAATAATTTGGCTAAATGCCGACATTTCAAATATTAAGACAAGGTATAAATAACAGGTATTCAGTATATTTGGAGGAAACACTTAAATCAGCAGCCATGAATCGTCCCTTGCGCTTTTCGTTTATTGGAATGGTTTTTTTATTGCCTTTTTTTGCCCGCATCATGGAAATGACGCAGCAACCCAGTGGCGTAGAAATTTGTGAAAATGCAATAGACGATGACGGGGATGGCTTGGTTGACCTCAACGACCTCGAATGCAAATGCCCAGAAGTGAAGCCTATTTCTTTGATTCCCAATCCTTCATTTGAAGAAATGAACTGCTGCCCGAGCAATCGCAGTCAGCTCAATTGTGCGAAGACCTGGATTCAAGCTTCGGAGGCAACCACTGATTATTTGAATACCTGCGGCTGGTTTGGTTGGGATCACCTTCCGCCGCCAATGCCCATTCCAGATGGCAATGGAATTGTAGGTTTTCGCAATGGCAGATTTGGTGGCGGCAATGTACAGCCTGGCTGGAAAGAATACACAGGGGCGTGTTTGACTTCGCCGCTGCGCATTGGTACGACCTATCGTTTTGAATTTTACATTGGTTTTGTCAATACGGTGGTGTCGCCGCCTACCAATGTAGTATTTTATGGCTCATCCGATTGTAAATATCTTCCTTTTGGATTGGGTAATACGAATTATGGCTGCCCAACCAATGGTCCTGGCTGGAAGGAGTTGGGCAGAACAGCGGTGAGTGGTGTCAACAATTGGATAAAAGTGAGTCTTACGGCAAGACCGACCGAAGATATTTATGCGATTGCCATTGGTCCGGATTGTACCGATGTAGCAGCGTCCGGCGATATTTATTATTATTTTGATAATTTAATTTTGGCAGATTCTCGCGCTTTTGAATTTGAAATCACAACTCAAGGGCACCCCTGTTCAAATGATTTTACT
Organism: uncultured Saprospiraceae bacterium; assembly: GCA_964517145.1. Lineage (GTDB taxonomy): Bacteria > Bacteroidota > Bacteroidia > Chitinophagales > Saprospiraceae > JADJNW01. Next base: position 3,377 of record CAZFBN010000001.1, on the reverse strand, counting down.
TTACAAGTTCCACATTATGATAGCTTGCAATACCAATGGTTTAAGGACGGCGTTGCGTTGGTAGGGGAAACGAAGCATGATTTGCAGGTTGACAGTGGCGATGGCAATTATGTGGTGCGCATTATTGGTCCCGCATCATGTCGCATCACGCGTCCTTACGCGCATCGCATTCCTACCTTTGCTACGCAGGTGGACGTGGTAATTTGTAAAGATGAGCGATATAACTTTCATAATCAGATTATTACAAAAAGCGGGCAGTATAAAACAATCCTGAAAACTGCTGAAAATTGCGACAGCTTCATTCAATTGAACCTTCGGGTAGTCGATGAAACTTATGATACGGTGGCGGCTAAAATTTTTGAAGGAGAATATTATCATGTCGGACCTTACAAATACAATCAAGCTGGTACGCGCAATATTACATTACAATCCGTGTATGGATGTGATAGTCTGGTTTTCTTAGATTTACAGTATTATAAAATTTTTAAACCAACGGCATTTTCTCCCAATAGCGACGGTAATAATGATACTTTTATTATTTTTGGTGATTCAGATTTAAAACAAATTAGCAATTTGCAAATATTTAATCGCTGGGGCGATCTTGTTTTTCAAAGGCAAAATATAGCTCCCAATGATGCAGCGACAGGTTGGGACGGCTTTTTCAAAGGCAAACCTGCACCAAATGGGGTTTATGTTTATTTAGTAAATGTAATAATGGATGATGGAATAGAGCGGCAATTTTCGGGGGCATTTACTTTGATTCGTTAAAGGTAATATTTAGAAAGAAATTTTAATATTAAAATGAATTGCGCTAATTTTGCCATCTCTTTTATAAAAAATGCGTAACATGCAAGCCATTTCTTTTCGTTCTTATCGCCCGGAAGACTTCTCGGAATTGAAAAACATGATTTTTGAACTCTACGCCGATGACGCCGCTACTACCGTAGGCGCAATGACGCGCGAGCAGATCGTTCGCACCGTAGAAACGATGACCACTCACCCTGAAGTTGGCGACATTATTATATTTGAACTAAATAGCCAAGTGATCGGTTACGCCATTTTGACTTGGTTCTGGAGTAATGAATTTGGCGGGCGCATGCTCATCGTTGATGAATTATTAGTCAAGGAAGCGTATCGCGGGCAAGGCATCGCCAGTCATTTTTTTCAAACATTGTTTAAAGAACGTAAGTATAATGAAATGGCTTATGAACTGGAAGTCGGCGCTACCAAAGCCAAAACCATTCAGTTTTATGAGCGGCACGGATTTAAACCATTCAAAACCAAGCATTTATTCCGACCTGCGAAAGAGTAAATACAGCTTCAAATTAACTTATCAAATAGTTTCTTTACAAATGTAAAAATATAATTTTCGCAAAATGCTAACTTTAGTATGTTGCCAAAACCTGAATGTATCCTTAATATTGTGAATACTAAAGTTAGCAATGCTAGTTAAAGAAGAAATTCTTATCAAATTCGGAAATAAAATTCGAGAGATAAGAAAGTCCAGACATTTATCTCAGGAGGAGTTAGCATTTAAAGCGAACTTGCATAGAACTTACATTGGCATGATTGAAAGAGCCGAAAAAAATATAACATTAGTAAGTCTTGAAAAATTAGCCATTGCCTTAGAAATCCCTGTTGATGAACTATTAAAGTTTGAATAATGCATTCCCCTTATACAAATAAAGATTTTTCTGAATGGCAAGACATTACAGATTCCTTGATAGCAGCCCATCCTTTATCTGAAGAAGAAATCGTAGCGGTTGTTTTGAAATCTTGGGAAGACATTTTTACTTCTAAAATTGGTTTGTTTTCTATTGGAAAGGATATTTTCCCGTCACCACAAATTATAAGCTTTTTCCTTCACGAATTAATTGCGCATTATATTTCATCAAAACATAAAGCATATTTTAGGGTGGGTGTAAATAAAAATGAAAAAGATGTACATCATATTTTAAATAGTTCTTTAAGCATTGAAATAAAATGCTCATCAAATTCTACCCAAATTTTTGGAAATAGAAGCTATGCACAACCAAATCTTAGCAATGCTAATAAAGAAAAAGATGGATATTATATTACGGTCAACTTTTCTAAATTTTCAAAAAGTAGCAAAGAACTACCATTAGTGAGGATTATAAGATTTGGTTACTTGGAGCATTCTGATTGGGTCGCACAAATCGCTGCAACTGGACAGCAAGCAAGATTACGTCCGGAAGCTTACAAATATAAATTAAAAACAATATATTTAAATAGCTGATTACAAACTAAAAAAGAGTTGGCGTTTGTTCTTTGTATTGGATCGCTTTTCTCGTCCTTTCTAATCTGGTTTTAATTGTTTCACAATAGTCAGTATTAATTTCAAAGCCAATACATTTGCGGTTATTTAGCATTGATACACTTGCCGTTGTGCCTGACCCGATAAAAGGATCCAAGATCAGATCATTTTCATTGGTAAAACCTAAAACAATTCTTGATATCAAGTCTTCAGGAAATTGAGCTGGATGACTGGTTCTCTCCTCGGAAGAGCGATTGGCACCTGAAGTAACTTTTGCAATTTGCCAAACATCAGATGGATTCTTTCCTAATGTATTACATCGAAGTTTTCCATTCTTTTTTTGATTTGGATATTTTACATCAGGGTCTCTAATTGGATCAAGATTAAAGGTGTAATCATTTGAATCTTTTATATACCAAAGGATTTTTTCATTACGTGGAGATAAATAATTTTTAGATGCAACGCCGGCGCCGTAATTCCATACAATCTCTTGATTTAAGTAAAATTTTATTTTATCCCACAAAAGATAAGGAATAGGGATCGCTCTACCTTTACCTTCTACCTTTAAATAGCCTACATTTAAAATGAAAGTACCGTTTGCTTTAGTTATTGAATATATTTGACTAATTATTTCACTTAACCAAGTAATGTATCTATCCAAATGTAAAATATCTTCGTACTCCTTGCCTATATTATAAGGAGGGCTCGTCACCGTAGCGTCTATTTTTATTTTTCCATTTAGTTTCTCCAAACCTTCTACACAATCCATATTATAGATAATGACACCGTCATTTTCATAAAAAGGATTGCCTAGCACTTCTTTTACACTTTCTAACATCAGAATAAGATTTAATGCTAATTGTAGTATGCGAAAATAACAAGAAAGTTTTGTTTTTTCAAGAATATTACTGAGATGAACAATAAGAGTTGTATGCTGGTTGAATTTATAGATGTATTTTAAAAAATTATTCCTTTAATCTCTCTTTTTCTTGGAATTTCCAATGCAATAAATTAACTTTGTATCGCAAAGTGCTTTTATGACCAAACTCGATCCTCAAAACGACCTCGCGCAGATTCGCTCCATCATGGAACGCTCTACGCG